>NZ_JBWKYD010000006.1:0-272137 GCF_059423585.1 Janthinobacterium sp. GW460-12-1-14-LB5
TGCATGTGTAAGGCATGCCGCCAGCGTTCAATCTGAGCCAGGATCAAACTCTTCAGTTTAATCTCTGTTACTTTGCCATTTTATTGGCACCGTCTTGCGACGGGTCGCTCACTCAAAAAACTGACAGGCCACTACTTTCGTAGCGTCTATTTCATTATTTCTTGTGAACATTTGATATATTTTAAGTATTACAGCAATCCGAAGATCGCTGCTGCACTACATCAAATGTCCACACTTATCGACTGTTAATTGTTAAAGAACTGTATTCGGTTACTGCTTTCGCGCTATCGACAAAGCGTTGTGTTTGTCAGCTGCGAAGAAGGAAGAGTATGAAGCATTTCAGCACAATCGTCAACTCCTTCTTTTTTCTCACTTTACGCTGCATTTGCATGCGTCGTTCAGCGAGGGGGCGAATTATAGCCCTGCCCTGTGTGCGCCGCAAGGGCTAATTTGCAGCTGGGCAAATATTGCTGTGTGATATCGTAGTACAGACAATATCCTGCCGCATCTACCTTGACTCCCATGCCTATCCCACACATCGCCCCAACCGCCAATCCCGCACTGGCCAACGTCCTCGAACATGCCATCAATAGCAAGACCAAGCCGCTGGGCAGCCTGGGGCTACTGGAAACCCTGGCACGCCAGATCGGCCTGATCCAGCAAAGCACGCAACTGGCATTGCACCAGCCGGCCATCATCGTTTTCGCGGCCGACCATGGCGTCGTCGCGGAAGGCATTTCTGCTTATCCGCAAAGCGTGACCTGGCAAATGGTAGAAAATTTCCTCGGTAACGGCGCCGCCATCAATGTCTTTGCCCGCCAGAACGATTGCGCCTTATATATACTAGACGCTGGCGTGAACCACGATTTCGGCCCGCGCGACGGCTTGCTCGACCGCAAGCAGGGTCCCGGCACCCGCAACTTTGCCAACGAACCCGCCATGAGCCAGGAACAATGCCTGGCCGCCATGCAAGCGGGCATGGACCTGGCCGCCACCCTGGATGGCAATGTGCTGGGCTTTGGCGAAATGGGTATCGGCAATACCACGGCCGCCGCTGCACTGATGCATAAGCTGACCCAAACACCGGTCGCCGACTGCGTGGGCGCCGGCACCGGCCTGTCCAAGGAAGGCATATTGCACAAGCAGCGGGTGATCGAAGCGGCTGTCGCCCATCATGCGGCAGTCCATGAGCCGCTCGACGTGCTGGCCACCTTCGGCGGCTTCGAAATCGCCATGATGGCCGGCGCCATGCTGAAAGCCGCCGAAAGGCGCATGATCCTGCTGATCGACGGTTTCATCGTCAGCAGCGCCCTGCTGGTGGCGGCCCGCTTGCAGCCCGCCATCCTCGACTACTGCGTGTTTTCGCACTGTTCCGATGAAAACGGCCATCGCCAGTTGCTGGCCAGCCTGGGAGCGCGCCCACTGCTGCACCTCGATTTGCGCCTCGGCGAAGGCACGGGTTCGGCGCTGGCCTTGCCGCTGCTGCACGCAGCCGTCAACTTCATGCGCGAGATGGCGACCTTCGCCTCGGCCCAGGTCAGCGAAAAATCCACGCCTGACTAAGACCATGACCAACCCCGTTTCCGCCGCAGTCCACCAGTGCCGCCTCTTCTTCATCGCGCTGCAGTTCTTCACGCGCCTGCCGATCCCGCGCTGGGTGGGTTTCGAGCCGGCCTGGCTGCAGCACGCCTCGCGCTACTTTCCACTGGTCGGCGTGGTGGTGGCGGCCATTTCCGGCGCCGTGTATCTGCTGGCCAGCTGGCTCCTGCCTTCGACGGTGGCCGTGCTGCTGGCCGCCGCCGCCGGCATCTACCTGACGGGCGCTTTCCATGAAGACGGTTTCGCCGACATGTGCGATGGCTTTGGCGGTGGACTGACGCGCGAGCGGGTACTGGAAATTATGAAGGATTCGCGCATCGGCGCGTATGGCGCCATCGGCATCGTCTGCCTGCTGGCCATCAAATGCACAACGCTCGCTTCGCTGCCACCTGCCACGGTGGTGGCGACATTATTCATCGCCCATCCTTTGTCTCGCCTGGCCGCCGTCTCGCTGATCTGGGTCATGGACTATGCGCGCGACGAAGGCAAGTCCAAGCCCATGGTACAGGAAATGCGCACGGGTGAATTCCTCATCGCCTCCCTTTGCGCCCTGCTGCCAGCCATCGCCTACGGCCTGCTGGGGATAGTCGACTGGGGCGCGCTGGCCTTTGCCATCGTGGCGGCGGCAGCTGCCGCACTCTGGCTGGGCCGCAAATGCCAGCGCCGCCTGCAAGGCTACACGGGCGACTGCCTGGGCGCCGTGCAGCAGGTGGCGGAAGTGGCAATTTACATGGCCATCCTTTCCAGCTTTCAGCCGCCAACACGCTTCTTCTACTAACACCATGCGCCTGATCCTCGTCCGCCACCCCGCGCCGCAAGTCACCAGCGGCACATGCTATGGCCGCAGCGATGTGGCGGTGGCGCCGCACGAAATGGCCGCAGCGCGCGCCAGCCTGCAAGCAACGCTGCCAGCCGGCGTGCCGCTGTATGCCAGCCCGTTGCGCCGCTGCGCCAGCCTGGCGACTGCCCTGGCGCAGGATCTGCCCGAGAGCGAATTACACTTTGATGCCCGGCTGGCCGAAATGGATTTCGGCACATGGGAAATGCAGCCCTGGCACGCGATTGCGCGCGCGGACATCGATGCCTGGGCCGCCGATCTGGCCTGGTATCGCCCCGGCGGCGGCGAGAATGTGCTGGCGATGGCCGCCCGCGTCGATGCGTTTTTAGGCGATCTGTTGCGCGAACAACACGAAACTGCCGTCATCATCTGCCATGCGGGTACCATCCGCCTGCTGTCGGCACTGCAAGCCCGGCTGCCATTGGAGGAAACGGCCCTGCTGGCCGCCCGTTCCGTCCATAAAATCGCCTACGGTGCGACGGTCGTCGTCGATTTCTGATATCGAATCGTCCAGCCGGCCATTTCAGTCCACGCCTGCTGCACGTATAATGGCGGGGTTTTGGTGCCCGCGCTCATGTCCATGAGCGCAGTTAAACGGGAAACACGATGCCGCGCTCGCGGCGAACGTGTGCTGCCCCCGCAACGGTAAGCAAGTGTCGCCCCTCCCCACAGGAAACGGGTGACAAGCTATCTCTGACAACCACTGTGCTTGCAATCATCGAGCATGGGAAGGTGGGATGGCCGTACTTGCCAGCCCGGATACCGGCCAGGACAGGTGGAAGTGTGCGAACGGGGATGTTCGCGATCCGAATGGCCCATGGCCATCTTCGATCGTCATCTTCAGTTCCCACTTCTGTTCAATCTGGCCTACGGGGACGTCGGCTGGTTGCATATTACTTACTGAAAATTATCATGACCCATGCTGTTTCCCGCCACGCGGCCCTCACGTCGCTCGCGCTAGCCATTGCCGCGCCTGCCGCTTTCGCCCAAGCCACGCCAGATACCTTCGACCCCATCGTCGTCACCGCCAACCGCTACCCACAGCACCTGAGCGAGGTCTTGAGCGATACGCAGACCATCAGCTCGGAAGACATCGCGCGTTCCGGCGCCGGTACGCTGATTGACCTGCTGCAAAAGCAGCGCGGCATTGAAGTCAATCGCTATGGCGGCCCAGGCACCGATTCGAGCGTCTTCATCCGCGGTGCGAACAGCAACCAGAATATCGTGCTGGTCGATGGCGTGCGCATTGGCTCCGCCACATTGGGCACTGCCAACTGGAGCGCCCTGCCCCTGTCGAGCATCGACCACGTTGAGATCGTCTACGGCCCACTGAGCACCATGTATGGCGCCGATGCCGTCGGGGGCGTGATCCAGATCTTTACCAAGAAAGGCGACGGCGCGACGCGCTTTTCCGCCTTCGCCGGCTACGGCCGCGACAACACCCGCCAGGTAGAAGCAAGCGTTGCCGGCTCTACCGGTGGCAACAACAGTTTCAGCTACGCGCTGACTGCGGGCAAGGAAAAATCGGATGGCTATTCCGCCTCCAAGCTGGGCGCTTCGTCATACACCTACAATCCGGACAAAGACGGCTACGACAAGGAAAGCGTCAGCGGCCAGTTGGGCTACCAGATGGCCAAGGGCCATGAAGTCGGCCTGGTTTTCCTGAACAGCAAACTGGACGCACAATACGATGCGGGCTTGAACTTCGACGCGCGCAACTACAATAAGCAGGAAAGCATTTCGGTCTTCACGAAAAACCAGTTCTTGCCGAACTGGACCAGCGAGCTGCGCTACGCAGAATCGAACGACAAACTGACCTCAGTTTCCGCCAACGACGCCTTTGGCAGAAGCCAGTTCGACACCAAGCAAAGCGACATCAGTTGGCAAAACGATATTCTCATCGGCCGCGACACCCTGCAACTGCTGGGTGAGTACCGTGACGAAGATGTCGTGAGCTCCAAGAAAGGCCTGTCCCGCGGACGCAATACCAAATCGTTTGCAGCGTCGTACAACCTGGTGCGCGGCGCCCACCTGGCCAGCATCAGCGGCCGTCGCGACGACAGCTCGGCGTTTGGTACGCACAACACAGGTAGCGTCGCCTATGGCTACCGTTTCAGCAACGCCTTGCGCGCCAACGCCAGCTATGGCACCAGTTTCCGCGCACCGACCTTCAACGATCTGTACTACCCCGATTACGGCATTCCGACGAACAAACCGGAAAAAGGCCGCAATGCTGAAGTTGGCTTGCAATACAACGACGGCCAATCGCAACTGAGCGCAACCTACTACCACAACAAAATTACCGACATGCTTGTCTACGTATGGCCTTGCACGGTGATAGGCTGGACACCAGGCGAAGGCTGCAGCATGAATGTCGACAAAGCATTGCTCAAAGGCCTGACGCTGGCTGGCGCGCATAAGTTCGGCGCCTTCAACGTCAGTGGCAATCTCGATCTGCAAGATCCGCGCAATGAATCGCTCGACAAGCAACTGCCACTCCGCGCGAAAAAGCACGCCAATTTCGCTGTCGATTACACAACCGGTCCTCTGACCGCCGGTACGGAATGGCAGTTGTCGGGCAAACGTTTTGCAGATCCCGCCAACACGACCACCCTCGGTGGCTATGGCTTGCTGAACCTGTACACCACCTAC
Organism: Janthinobacterium sp. GW460-12-1-14-LB5; assembly: GCF_059423585.1. Taxonomy (NCBI): domain Bacteria; kingdom Pseudomonadati; phylum Pseudomonadota; class Betaproteobacteria; order Burkholderiales; family Oxalobacteraceae; genus Janthinobacterium; species Janthinobacterium sp. GW460-12-1-14-LB5. The sequence continues at coordinate 5,090 of NZ_JBWKYD010000006.1, forward strand.
CAGTTCGCACGTGACTGGTCGGTGCTGGCACGCTGGAACAACATCACCAACAAGGACTATGAACTGAGCCGTTTCTATGCAACGCCAGGCTCGAACCTCTTCGTTGGCGTACGCTACGGCATGAAATAAGCATGATGTAATGATGTAAGCTGCGGGCGATGGCATGCCGCCATCGCCCGCAGATGCAGTTCTGCAGTCCCCGTTTTTAAGGCAGTACATGCACCCATTTTTCCGCAATATGCGCCACCGCGCCACCGTGATCCTCACGGTGCTGATCGTGTGCGCAATTGCCAGCCTGATTTTCTCCGGCATGATCGGTTCGATCGCAATTCCGCTCGCCGACCTGCCTTCCGCCCTGTTCCACGTCGTGCAGGGCAAGACCGACACCCTCGCCGCCACCCTGCTGGACCTGCGCCTGGGCCGTGCGCTGACCGCGTTTGTCACCGGTGCGGCGCTGTCGCTGGCCGGCCTGATGATGCAGGCGCTACTGCGCAATCCCCTGGCCGACCCGTACGTGCTGGGCATTTCCGCCGGCGCTTCCGTCGGCGCGCTGGCCGCGCTGCTGTTCATGTGCGCGCTGTGGGTGGTCGATGCCGCCGCCTTTGCCGGCGCCGTCGGCGTGTCCATGCTGCTGTATTTCTTTGCCCGGCGTGACCTGCGCGGCGGCACGGCGGCCGAAGGCGGCGCCTCGCTGTTGCTGCTGACGGGCGTGATCCTGGCCTCCGCCTGCATGGCCATCGTCACCCTGATGCTGTCCATCGCCCCGGAAAGCCGCTTGCGCAGCATGGTGTTCTGGATGATCGGCGACCTGTCCGGCGCGCCCACGCGGCTGATGCCCTGGCTGGTTTTGGCCGGGGCCATGGCCTTCGCCTTGCGCTGCGCGCGCTCGCTGAACGTCATGGCCCTGCACGCGGAAGCTGCCAGCACCCTGGGCGTGCGCGTGGGCGCCCTGCGCAAGGGACTGTTTTTCTGTTCCGGCCTGCTCACGGCCAGCGCCGTCACCAGCGCCGGCAGCGTGGGCTTCGTCGGCCTGATCGTGCCGCACGCGCTGCGCTTTGCCTGCGGCCCCGACCACCGCCTGCTGATTCCCGCCGCCGCGCTGGCCGGCGGCACCTTTCTCGTCCTGGCCGACACGCTTGCGCGCACCGTGCTGGCGCCATTACAGCTGCCCGTCGGCGTGGTCACGGCCATGATAGGCGCGCCCGTCTTCCTGTACCAGTTACACCGATTGCGCCGCGGATGATGCCAATATGATACGCACCTACCAACTGGGCCTGAAGGCAGGCACGCGCTCCCTCGTGGAAAACCTCACCTGGCAAATCAGGGATGGGGAATGCTGGAGCATCATCGGCCGCAACGGCGCAGGCAAGAGCACCTTGCTGCGCACCCTGGCCGGCTTGCGCGAACCGGATGCCGGCCACGTGACGATACAGGGCCGCGCCCTGGTCGACTGGCCACTGGAAGCACTGGCGCGCGAACGGGCCTTTCTCGCGCAGGCGCGCCACGACGCGTTCTCGTACCGCGTCATCGAAACGGTGCTGTCGGCGCGCCATCCGTATCACGACAACCATTACTGGGAAGGCAGCGACGACCAGCGCATCGCCCTGGCGGCGCTGGCCTCGATGGAAGTGGACCACCTGGCCGAGCGCGACGTGCGCAGCCTGTCCGGCGGCGAACGCCAGCGCGTGGCGATCGCCGCCATGCTGGCGCAGGATACGCCCTTGCTGCTGCTGGACGAGCCGGCCAACGCGCTGGACCTGGCGCACCAGGTCAGCGTCATGGGCCTGCTGGCCAGGCTGTGCCGCGAACAGAAAAAAACCGTAGTGATGGTAGGGCATGACCTGAACCTGGCACACAGCGTCTCGACCCATGCGCTGCTGCTGATGGGCGATGGCGGCTGGCTGGCCGGCCCCGTTGCCGAGGTGATGCAGGCCTCCATCCTGGGCGACTACCTGGGCCACCCTATAGAGATCATCGATCACGGCAAACGCAAGATATTCATACCGAAAGAGGACTGACATGAACGACAACATCAACGCGGACACCGCTGCCAATACCGCTGCCATCAACGAACGCCACCGCGTGCGCATGGAGAGAAAAAAGGCCATCATCGACGCGGCCATCGCCAAGGCGGACAAGGAAATCGGCATCATCATCGTCAACACGGGCAACGGCAAGGGCAAGAGTTCGAGCGGCTTCGGCATGGCCATCCGCGCCATGGGCCACGGCATGAAGGTAGGCGTGGTGCAGTTCATCAAGGGCGCCATGTCGACGGGCGAAGAGAAATTCCTGCGCCGCTTCCCCGACGAAATCAGTTTTCATGCGATGGGCGAAGGCTATACCTGGGAAACGCAAAACCGCGAACGCGACATCGAAAAAGCCGAACTGGCATGGGAGCAGGCGAAGACCTTCCTGGCCGACCCAAGCTATGGCCTGGTGCTGTTCGACGAACTCAATATCGCCCTCAAGTACAACTACCTCGACGTGCACAAGGTCATCGCCGATCTGCTCGATCGCCCGGCCATGCAGCACGTGGTCATCACGGGCCGCGGCGCGCCGGATGAATTGATCGCCATCGCCGACACCGTCACGGAAATGGCCGTCGTCAAGCATGCCTATGCGGCCGGCATCGGCGCACAAATCGGCACCGAGTGGTAACAGCGCCATGACGCGCACCCTGGTCTTCGGCGGCGCCCGTTCCGGCAAGAGCGCCCATGCGGAAACGCTGGCCCGCGAGTCCGGCAGGGAAGTACTCTACCTCGCCACCGCGCAAGCGGGCGATGGCGAAATGGCCACGCGCATCACGCATCACCGTGCGCAGCGTCCAGCCGGGTGGGCGACACTGGAAGAACCGCTGCGCCTGGGCGACGCCATCCTGCGGGAAGCACGGCCCGGCCGGCTGCTGCTGGTCGACTGCCTGACCCTGTGGCTGACGAATCTGATGTTTTCCAGCGGCGAGACGTATCCGGACGTGGGCGACATCGCCTTGCCCGAACTGTTCCACAGCGAGCGCGCGCACCTGCTGTACGCGCTGGCCGAAATCGGCGATACCGATTGCGACCTCGTTCTCGTCTCGAACGAAGTGGGCATGGGCATCGTGCCGTATGGCGCCATCTCGCGCTGCTTCACCGATGAAGCGGGCCGCTTGAACCAGGCCGTGGCCGCCGTGTGCGACAAGGCTGTCTTTGTCGCCGCCGGCCTGCCGCTGTACCTGAAAGGCGGCCCATGCTGAGCGGCCTGTCGCTGCCTATGCTGGCCGCCTTGATGGCGGCGGGCGTGCTGCTCGACATGCTGCTGGGAGAAACGCACCGCTGGCATCCGCTGGTGGGCTTTGGCCGCCTCGCCAGCGCGCTGGAGCGCCTGCTGAACCGGAGCCGTGGGCGTTTCCTGCGCGGCGCGCTGGCCTGGTCGCTGGCCGTGCTGCCCATCAGCTATGCCGCCTGGTGGCTGTGCGGCCTGGCCGGCGCGGCGCTGCACGTCTTCCTGCTGTATCTGTGCCTGGGATTGCGCAGCCTGCGCGACCACAACCAGCCGATTGCCGACGCCCTGGCCATCGATGACCTGGACAACGCGCGCCTGCTGACGGCGCGCATCGTCAGCCGCGACACGGCCAACGCCGACGCGGCCAGCCTGGCCAAGGCCAGCACGGAGTCCTTGCTGGAAAACGGCAACGACGCCGTCTTCGGCACCCTGTTCTGGTTTGCCGTGGCGGGCGGCCCCGGCGCCGTACTATTCCGGCTGGCGAATACCCTCGACGCCATGTGGGGCTACCGCAATGCGCGCTACGACTGGTTCGGCTGCTGCGCCGCGCGCATCGACGACATATTGAATTACCTGCCGGCGCGCCTGACGGCCCTGTCGTATGTCTTGCTGGGCAAGAGCATGGCGGACAAACAGCGCGCCTGGCAATGCTGGCGCACGCAGGCGCCCAACTGGGGCAGTCCGAACGCGGGCCCCGTGATGGCCAGCGGCGCCGGCGCCCTCGGCCTGGCCTTGGGTGGCGACGCCATCTACGACGGCGCGCTGGAGCGCCGCCCGCCGCTGGGCCGCGGCCGTCCCGCCGAAGCGCGCGACATCGACCGCGCCTGGCGCCTGGTGGCCGAAACGGCCGTGCTGTGGCTGATCTGGGTGGCGCTGCTGGCTGGCCTGTCCTGCCTTCGGGAGACCTATCTTGCTTGAACATGGCGGCAATCTGCGCGACGCCGCGCACGAGTATGGACGGCCAATCGCCGACTGGATCGACCTGTCGACCGGCATCAACCCGCACTGGTATCCAGCGCCAGCACCCGACGCCAACGCCTGGCACCGGCTGCCGGAGGCCGATCCCGCGCTGGCGGCCACCGCCTGCGCGTATTACGACGCACCGGCCATGCTGCCCGTGGCGGGCACGCAAGCCGCCATCCAGGCCCTGCCCCGGCTGCGGCCACCGTCACGCGTGGTGGTGGCCGCGCCCTCGTATGCGGAACACGCGCACCACTGGGGCCAGCACGGCCACCAATTGCGGCAAGTGCCGTATGCGCAGCTGGCCGCCGCCGTGGACAGCTGCGACGTGCTGGTCGTCTGCAATCCGAACAATCCCACGGGTGAGCGCATCGCACCGGAACAGCTGCTGGAGTGGGCCGGCAAGCTGGCCGCGCGCGGCGGCTGGCTGGTGGTCGATGAAGCGTTTGGCGACACGGAAGCGCAGGCCAGCCTGGGCCCGCACTCGGGCCAGCCTGGTTTGATCGTGCTGCGCTCGGTGGGCAAATTCTTTGGCCTGGCGGGCCTGCGCCTGGGCTTTGTCGCCGCCCATCCCGCGCTGCTGACGCAGCTGGCCGACATGCTGGGTCCGTGGACCGTCAGCGGCCCGGCACAGCAAGTGGCGCTGGCCGCCCTCACCGACACGCATTGGCAGCACACGATGCGCGAGCGCCTGCGCGGTGAAGGCACCCGCCTGCACCAGCTGCTGGCCGCACACGGCATCGCCAGCAACGGCACGGCGCTGTTTCAATGGTGGCCGGAAGCACGCGCCGAGGCGCTCTGGCGCCATATGGCAGAATCGGGCATCTGGGTGCGCCTGTTCCGCCACGCTGCCCACGGCATCCGCCTGGGCCTGCCCCCCGACGAACATGCCTGGCTGCGCCTGCAGCAGGCCCTCACCACATGGAAGCACACATGAACCACTTGAAAACCGCACTGCTGCTGGTCGGACTGGTCTCGCTGCAAACACACGCCGCCATCAGCGTGCGCGACGACGACGGCAATACCGTCACCGTGGCAAAACCGGCGCAGCGCATCCTGGCGCTGGCGCCGCACGTGACGGAACTGCTGTTCGCGGCCGGCGGCGGCGACAAGATCGCCGGCGTCGTCAGCTACAGCGACTATCCGGAGGCGGCCAAGAAAATCACGCAAGTGGGCGACAACCGCCAGTACGACATGGAGCGCATCATCGCCCTGAAGCCGGACCTGATCGTCGTGTGGATGCATGGCAGCGCCGAGCGCCAGATCGCCATGCTGCGCCAGCTGAAGGTGCCGATCTATCACAGCGAACCGCGCAAGCTGGCTGACATCCCCGACAGCATGGAACGCCTGGGCCAGCTGATGGGCACGGAAAAAACCGCCAAGCCGGCCGCCGCCCAGCTGCGCGCCAAGCTGGCCAGCTTGACGGCGCAATACGCGCAGCGCCCGCCCGTGCGCGTGTTTTATCAGGTGTGGGACAAGCCTCTATATACCTTGAGCGGCGCGAGCATCATCAGCGACTCCATGCGCGTGTGCGGCGCGCAAAATGTCTTTGCCGCGATGAAGGTGGTGGCGCCCGTCGTCACGCCGGAAGGCGTGCTGCAGGAAGACCCGGAAGTCATCTTCGGCACCAGCGAAAAAAGCGATGCGCGCAGCGAAGGCGGCCTGGCCATGTGGCGCGCCTTCCCGTCGATGACGGCCGTGCGCAAGAATAACCTGTTCCGCCTGAATGGCGACCTGCTGAACCGCGCTGGCCCGCGCATGATCGAAGGCACGGCCGCCATGTGCGAGCAGCTGGAAGTGGCCCGCCAGCGCCGCAGCGCTCCCGCAGCCAAGGCGGCACCGTGAGTCACTACCAGCGCATCGCCTGCCTGTCGACGGAAGCCGTGGAGACGCTGTATGCGCTGGGCGCCGAAGACGTCATCGCGGGGATCTCTGGCTTTACCGTGCGCCCACCACGGGCGCGCGAGGAAAAAACCAGGATCAGCGGTTTTTCATCCACGAACCTGGAACGCATCCTGGCAGTGGAACCCGACCTCGTGATCGGCTTTTGCGACATGCAGGCCGATATCTGCCGCGACCTGGTCAAGGCCGGCATCGAAGTACACCAGTTCAACCAGCGCACGGTGGACGGCATCCTGCGCATGATCGGCGTGCTGGCCGCGCTGGTGCGGCGCGAGGAAGCGGGAAAATTGCTGATCGCCAGCCTGCGCGCGGACATCGCCGCCGCCCGGGCCCGGGCCGCCGCCTGGACGCGCAAGCCCGTGATTTATTTTGAAGAGTGGAACGATCCCCTGATGAGCGGTATCGGCTGGGCGGCGGAACTGATCGACATCGCCGGCGGCACGGACGCCTTCCCGGAATTGTCCGTGCAGCCCGGCGCGAAGGAGCGCATCATCGCCGATTCCCACGACGTGGTCGTACGCGCGCCCGACATCATCCTCGCCAGCTGGTGCGGCAAGAAGTTCCAGCCGGCGCAGCTGGCGGCGCGCCCGGGCTGGGATGCGATTCCCGCCGTGAAAAACCAGATGCTGTTCGAGATCAAGTCGCCCGATATCCTGTCGCCCGGCCCGGCGGCGATTACCGAAGGGCTGCGCCAGATCAGCGACATCATTGCGCAATGGCAGGAGCGCCAGCCATGAATACCCCCTTCCCCGTCCTGATGGTGCAGGGCACGACGTCCGACGCGGGCAAGAGCACCGTCGTCGCGGCCCTGTGCCGGTTGTTGAAGCGCGGTGGCGTGACGGTGGTGCCGTTCAAGCCGCAAAACATGGCCTTGAATAGCGCAGTGACGAGCGACGGCGGCGAGATCGGCCGCGCCCAGGCCTTGCAAGCGCAGGCCTGCGGCATCGCGCCGCACACGGACATGAATCCGGTGCTCTTGAAACCCTCGTCGAACACGGGCGCGCAAGTGATCATCCACGGCAAGGTGCGCGCCGAGATGGATGCGCGCGACTACCAGCAATATAAAACCATCGCCATGGGCGCCGTGCTGGAGTCCTTTACGCGGCTGCGCCAGCAATACGACGCCGTCATCGTCGAAGGCGCGGGCAGCCCCGCCGAAGTCAACCTGCGCGCGCGCGACATCGCCAACATGGGCTTTGCCGAAGCCGTCGACTGCCCCGTGATCCTGGTGGCCGACATCGACCGGGGCGGCGTCTTCGCGCACATCATCGGCACCCTGGCGTGTTTGTCCGACAGCGAGCGGGCGCGCATCCTCGGCTTCGTCATCAACCGCTTCCGCGGCGACATCTCGCTGCTCACGCCCGGCATCGACTGGCTGGAACAGCAGACGGGCAAGCCCGTGCTGGCCGTGCTGCCCTATCTGCAAGGCCTGTTCCTCGACGCGGAAGACGCCGTCGAAGCGACGCAGGCCGAACGCGGCGCCTTCAAGGTGGTGGTGCCGCAACTGCCGCGCATCAGCAACCACACGGATGTCGACGCGCTGCGCGCCCACCCCGGCATCGACCTGCAATTCATCAAACAGGACCAGCCGATTCCGCCGGCCGACCTGGTGATCCTGCCAGGCAGCAAGAACACGCGCGGCGACCTGGCCTGGCTGCAGCAGCAAGGCTGGCCCGCCTACCTGGCCAGACACCTGCGCTATGGCGGCAAGGTGCTCGGCATCTGCGGCGGCTTCCAGATGCTGGGGCAGAGCGTGCGCGATCCGCTGGGCGTGGAAGGCGCGGCGGGAGAATCAAAGGCACTGGGCCTGCTCGACCTGGTGACGGAATTAACAAGCGACAAGCGCCTGGAACAAGTGCGCGGCCAATGCGCGTTTGCCGGCGCGGCCGATGCGCCGGTGGCAGGCTATGAAATCCACATGGGCGTCTCGCATGGCGCGGCGCTGGCGCAGCCGGCCTTCGTCATCGACGGGCGCCCGGAAGGGGCCGTATCGGGCGACGGGCAAATCCTCGGCAGCTATTTGCACGGCATGTTCGACACGCCCGCCGCGTGTGCGGCGCTGCTGCGCTGGGCGGGGCTGGACTCCGGCCACACGGTGGACACCGCCGCCCTGCGCGAGGCCAGCCTGGAGCGCATCGCCGATGCGGCCATTCCGCTGCTGGCCGCCCTGGATCACCTCAAACGCTAGCGATTACTTTTTCAGGCACGTGCCCATGTACGTGCGGTCGGTCGAGAACTCGACCGCCATGCTCGACGACACCGGCATGAACATCGAGTAATCTGCCGGCACGTCGGCCGGGTCCTTGAACACGGCGATGCCATCGAAATCGACGGCCTGCGCGCCCAGGCCCAGCTTGTTGACGGTGATGGTTTCCGCATGCGTCTTGCCGCTCGTGTTATTCGTCAGGGTGGCGGTGCTGCCGGCAATCTCGATCTTCGCGCTGATGCCCGGTGCCGAGCAGGCGTAGCTGCCGGCGATTTCAGTGCCGATCTTCTGTTGTTTGGCGGCGACGATGGTGCCCACGCGCAGCACGTTCTGCTGGTTGCGGCTGTAGCGGTCAATGAACAGCGCCAGCCCCCGGTCGCCGGCATGCACGTGGACAATGCCGAAATCCTGCTGGCCCTGGCGGGCGACGAGCAAACCGTTCTTTGCATCCTTGACCAGGGTCAGGCTGGCGTTTTCCGCTTCCAGCTGCGGCGATACCGCGGAGCACACGCCTTGCGCATTGAACACGCCGCCATTGCACAGTTGCGCGCTGCCATCGGCCGCCACCTTGAGGCTGCCCTTCGGATTGAAGCGGTCGCCACCATTCGAGGCATTGCGCATGGCGCCCAGGAAGATATAGCTGCCGGCCAGCTTGGCCACGTCGGTGGCGGTATAGCCACTGCCGCTGACGTTGGAATTCATGCTGCCCAGCTTCACCGTCCCTGTCAGCAGGCGCGTGCGCGCATCGACGGTGACGCTGAAATCCGTTGCCGTATAGGTGGTGAGATTGCCGCTGGTGGACGCGGTAAACGTGCCGCTGCGGTCGCTCAAGCCGAATTGCGTCGACAGCACGCGGATGGCGTAGGTTTTCTTCGCGCTGTCGAACGTGATGCGCCACGTGTCCCCGATATCGGCCGCCACGTCATACACCGTCTCGTCCGCATTGGCGCCGGCGATCACGGCCAGGCCAGCCTGGGCCGCGACCGCTTGCGAGGCGATCGTCACGGGATCGGCGACGGGCGTGACCACGACGGGCGGCGTGACTGGCGCTTCCGGCGCAGCGTGATTGCCGCCGCCACCGCAGGCGGACAGGGCGGCGCTCAGGGCAAGGAAGGTAAGTGCATTTTTCATATGGCATGACTTTCGGGAAGAAGGGGCGGGAACTGCCGGAAAACACATGCTAGCCTTGCCAGTAATCTATTGCCATGGAACAAATGTTCCATGGACTCTGCCCCCGACTCGATGCCAGAATGAACGGCGCGGGCGGCAAGCCTGCGCCATTTATGTGACAATTCATCGTACTGTCGGCTCAGTCTTACCTCCTCAGGCTCGCATCCATGACCAGTTCCCCGATTAAAAGCTACCTTCCCTGGGTGGTCGCCACCGCCCTGTTCATGGAGCAACTCGACTCCACCATCGTCAATACCGCCATTCCCGCCATGGCCGCCAGCCTCAACGTGACGCCGCTGAGCCTGAAGGCCGTCGTCACCAGCTATATCCTGAGCCTGGCCGTGTGTATCCCCATCAGCGGCTGGATGGCCGACCGCTTCGGCACGCGGCGCGTGTTTTCCGCCGCCGTTGCCATCTTCACCATCGCCTCCATCCTGTGCGGCCTGTCCGTAAATGCGCCCATGCTGGTGGCCGCGCGCCTGCTGCAGGGCGTGGGCGCGGCCATGATGATGCCGGTGGGCAGGCTCACCATCATCCGCACCTTTCCCAAGTCACAATTGCTGGCGGCCATGAATTTCGTCATCATCCCCGCCCTGATCGGGCCCCTGCTGGGGCCTACCGTGGGCGGGCTGATCGTCCACTGGCTGTCGTGGCGCGAGATTTTCTTCGTCAACGTGCCTGTCGGCCTGGCGGCGCTATACCTGGCGCACCGCTACATGCCCGACTATTACGGCGACAAGCCCCGTCCGCTGGACCTGATCGGCCTGGTGCTGTTCGGCACGGGCATCGCGCTGCTGTCGTGGCTGCTGGAAATCTTCGGCGAACACCGCATCGACGGTACTTCGTTTGCCGTGCTGCTGTTCATTTCCATCAGCCTGCTGGCTGCGTATGCCTGGCATTCGAGCGAAGTGCTGCACCCGCTGCTGCGCCTGGCCCTTTTCAAGATCCGCACTTTCCGCGTCTCGGTGGTGGGCGGCTTCGTCACGCGCCTGGGCGTGGGCGGCCTGCCCTTCCTGTTGCCGCTGCTGTATCAGCTGGGCCTGGGCTTGCCCGCCTGGCAATCGGGCTTGCTGATGATGCCGTCGGCCGCCGCCGCCATGGGCATGAAATTCATTTCCGCGCGCGTGCTGGCCCGCTTCGGCTACCGCCAGGTGCTGATCGTCAACACCGTGCTGATCGGCATTACCATCGCCATGTTTTCGCAGGTGGGCGCGGGCACTCCCCTGTACGTGATCGTCGCCATCAGCCTGTGCCTGGGCTTTTTCAATTCGCTGCAATTTTCCAGCATGAATACCATCGCGTATGCCGACGTCGACAAGGCCGATTCCAGCATGGCCAGCACCATCGCCAGCTCGATGCAGCAACTGTCGATGAGCTTTGGCCTCGCCTTCGGTTCGCTGATCACGGGCTGGTACCTGGGCGACATGCCGCAGTCGGACCGCGCCATGCTCAGCACGGCACTGCACCACGCCTTCCTCACCCTGGCCGCCCTGACGGTGCTGTCCTCGCTGACCTTCTGGACCCTGCGCCGCGACGATGGCGAAAGCATCAGCAAGGGCACGGACAGCGACGAGGACGATGCGGCCGACGTGAAAGCCCAGGCCGTTGTACAGACGGAAGTGCAAACCACAAAAGACTGAGCCACATCAAGCTTGCCGCCAGTACGGCTGGTACTCTTGCCTGACGCTGCTACCGTGACGGCAGGAGGTGCACATGGCGGCCGAGCGGCGCTTTGCATGGAAGGGCACGGATCGCCATGGCAAGGCGGCCGAAGGCGTCTTGCGCGCCGCCGATGCCGGCGCGGCGACGCTCGCGCTACGCCGCCAGGGCATCCTGGCCACCCGTGTGCGGGCTGCGCGCAGCGCGCCGGGCAAGGCCATCACGCGCAAGGATATCGCCCTGTTCACACGCCAGCTGTCGACCATGATGGCGGCCGGCGTGCCGCTGCTGCACGCCTTCGACATCGCCGGCAAGGGCCACGCCAAACCGGCCGTCACTGAGCTGATGCGCGACTTGCGCCACGACATCGAAGCGGGCAGCAGCCTGCAGCAGGCGTTCCGCCAGTTCCCGCTGCTGTTTGACGAGCTGTATTGCAAGCTGCTGGCGGCAGGCGAACAGGCCGGCATCGTGCAGGACTTGCTGGCGCGCCTGGCCACGCACCAGGAAAAGGCCATCGCCCTGCGGCGGAAGGTGCGCGGCGCGCTGATGTATCCGCTGGTCATCGTGCTCGTCGCCATCGTCGTCACGGCCATCATCATGAGCGTGGTCGTGCCCGCCTTTCGCCAGGTCTTCGACAGCTTCGGCGCACCGTTGCCGCTGCCTACCCTGCTCGTCATGGGCGCGTCCGCCTTCCTGGTCCATTACTGGCTGGCTCTGTTGGCGGCGCTCGTGCTCGCTTGCGTGCTGCTGCACCTGGCCTGGCGCCGCTGGCCCGCCTGGCGGCGCAACACGCAACTGCGGGCACTGCGCCTGCCCGTGTTCGGCCCGCTCCAGCGCAAAGCGGCGATCGCCCGCTGGACGCGCACCCTGGCTGCCATGTTCGCCGCCGGCGTGCCGCTGCTCGATTCGCTCGGCCTGGTGGGCGCCGCTGCCGGCCACGCGCTGTACCAGGAAGCGACGACAAGCATCGAACGGGAAATCCGCGCCGGCGGCAGCCTGGCCCTGGCCATGGAGCACAGCGGCGTATTTCCCCCGCTGCTGACGCAGCTGGCCCTGATCGGCGAGGAATCGGGCGCGCTCGACGCCATGCTGTCGCGCGCGGCAGATATCATCGAGGCCGATATCGATGCCACCGTGGCCACCCTTGCCACGCTGCTGGAGCCGGCGCTGATGGTGGTGCTGGGCGTGCTGGTCGGCTCCCTCGTGATCGCCTTGTATTTGCCGATTTTCAAGCTGGGCGCCGTGATTTGAAGACATGTCGACGCAAAACGTCCCCATGCGCCAGCGGATGTTTTACACTGCTGCAGTGCCAGGCAATGTTTGCGCGGCAACATTCATCCCCTCAGACAAGTTCACCATGCTGCAAAATACCCTGCTGTTCGCCGCGCCCGGCAATCTTCCCGTCGCCCTCGTCGCCGCCCTGTTCGGCCTGATCGTCGGCAGTTTTCTGAATGTGGTGATCCACCGCGTGCCAAAAATGATGCAGCGCGACTCCGATAACTACGTGGCGGAGGAAAGCGGCTTGCCCCTGCCGCACACGGACCGCTACAACCTGATGCTGCCGCACTCGAACTGCACCGCCTGCGGCCACCGCATCACGGCCATGGAAAACATCCCCGTCCTCAGCTACCTGCTGCTGCGTGGCAAATGCAGCGCCTGCAAGGCGCCGATCTCCGCGCGTTACCCGCTGGTGGAATTATTGACGGGCGCGCTGTCGGCCCTCTTGATCTGGCACTTCGGCAGCGGCTGGACGGGCCTGGCAACGCTGGTATTTGCCTGGCTGCTGATCGCCATGACCTTCATCGATGCCGATACGCAAATGCTGCCGGACGACCTCACCTTCCCCCTGCTGTGGGCGGGCTTGCTGGTCAATATCAACGGCACCTTCGTGCCCTTGCAGGACGCCGTCATCGGCGCGGCCGCCGGCTACCTGGCCCTGTGGGCCGTGTACTGGGCCTTCAAGCTGGCGACAGGCAAGGAGGGAATGGGCTATGGTGACTTCAAATTGCTGGCGGCGCTAGGTGCGTGGCTGGGCTGGACCATGTTGCCGACGATCATATTGTTGTCGTCGCTGGTGGGCGCCGTGGTCGGCATTGGCCTGATCGTGTTTGCCAAGCGGGGGCGCGACAAACCGATTCCCTTCGGTCCCTACCTGGCGGCGGCGGGCCTGATCGCGCTGCTGTACGGCACGCCCCTGTCGCGGCTCACGCTGGGCCTGACCGGCTGACCGGCCCCTTATGGATACACACATGCAATTACACAACGCCCCCTATTTCAGCATCGGACTCACCGGCGGCATCGGCTGCGGCAAGAGCACGGTGGCCGACCTGTTTGCCGCGCGCGGCGCCTCCATCGTCGATACCGACCAGATCGCCCACAGCCTGACGGCGCCGCATGGCGCGGCCATGCCAGCCCTGGTGGCGGAATTCGGCCCCGACTATGCGGACGCGCGCGGCGCCCTCGACCGCACCAAAATGCGCAACCTCGTGTTTTCCGACGCCGCCGCCAAGGCCAGACTGGAAGCCATCCTGCACCCGCGCATCCGCCAGGCGACCTTGGAGGCCGCCGCCGCAGCAACGGGCAGCTATGTGATCTTTGCCGTGCCCCTGCTAGTCGAGTCCGGCGGTTGGGTGGAACGGGTCAACCGCGTGCTGGTCATCGATTGCGAGGAAAGTTTGCAAATATCGCGTGTGATGGCGCGCAATGGCTTATCGGAAGAACAAGTCAAGGCCATCATGGCCACGCAGGCCACGCGCGCCATGCGCCTGGCGGCAGCGGACGATGTGATCGACAATAATGGCGATTTGGCTGCCCTGGCGCCGCAGATTGCCCAGTTGCACGATTTATATCTGGCATTTTCAAAAAGAATGGCTGGAATCGGGTCGCAACGTTTGTAATTTGTCGACGCTTGGTTCAAAATCACGGGATTGTTTGCAGGTCCTTACTTAAGGGAATTATTTTGATTGTCTACGAATACCCTTTCAACGAACGCATACGTACCTTGTTGCGGCTGGAAGACCTGTACGACAAATTCAAGTTCTTCATCCAGCAAGAGCATGCAATGCAGCACCATGTTGCCTTGGCAACCATTTTCGACATGCTCGAAGTGGCAGGCCGCGCCGACCTGAAGTCCGACCTGCTGCAGGAACTCGAGCGCCAGCGCCAGAGCCTGCTGGGCTACCGCAGCAATCCGAATGTAGAACCGGAAACCCTCGATGCCATCCTCGGTGAACTCGACAGCGTCAGTGGCGCCCTGGTGGCGGCGCAAGGCAAGACGGGCCAGAATATCCGCGACAATGAATGGCTGATGAGCATCCGCGGCCGCACCATCATCCCGGGCGGCGCCTGCGAATTCGACTTGCCGTCCTACTTTGCCTGGCAAAAACGCAGCTGCGAGCAGCGCCTGGCCGATATCCACGCCTGGTTCGCCCCGCTGGCACCGCTGTTCGATGCGCTGGCCCTCGTCTTGCGCCTGCTGCGCGATTCCGGCGGCCCCGTGAAACTGATCGCCAATGGCGGCAGCTACCAGCAAATGCTGCAAGGCAAGGTGTACCAGATGCTGCGCCTGAGCCTGGATGAAAACAGCGGCGCCATCCCGGAAATTTCCGCCAATAAATATATGCTGTGGGTGCGCTTCACCACCCAGGGCGGCGACTTGAAACCCAAGCCGCTGGAAGACGATGTACCATTCGAGCTCACGCTCTGTAATTTTTAACTGTAATCGCCATGACCGTCGTTAACTGCCCTACCTGTGCCGCCAAAGTCGAATGGACTGAAGCCAACAAATTCCGCCCCTTCTGCTCGGAACGCTGCAAGCAGATCGACCTGGGTGCCTGGGCCGAAGAGAAATACACGATCCCCGCCGCCGATCCGTTCGAAGATCCATTGGCAGACGAAGACAACAAGCCGCAGTAAGCCGCAATTAGCTTCAATTAAACGGATTTTCCAGGCGCAGCCCCTGCGTCAAGAAGCTACCAAGCCGTCCACTGACCACCGTCAAGCCATAGGCGATGCCCATCGCCGCAATCTGCCTGTCCACGCCCGGCACTTGGCTGCGGCCAGCATGCAGGCGGGCGCACACGAGCGCGCAATCGAGATCGAATTCCAGCAGGCGGGGCGCATACTCTGCCAGCACAGCCTCCAGCCAGCCTTCCAGGGCCAGTGCTTCCAGCGCCGCTTCGCGCCGCCAGCTGCACTGTATGCCTGCGCGCAACTCGGCGATCACTTGCACCGGCACGTAACGCTCTTCCGGGGCGATCCGCTCGAAAATGGCGGCCACGCCCGTCGGCGCAGCGCTGCCTTTCCGCGCGGCAACGATCACATCCGTATCAAGCAGGTAGCCGGGCATGGCGCGTCAGGAGCGGCGTTCGAAATCCGTGTCGAGTCCCACGTCCGGCATGGCGCGCAAGATGTCGTCGAGCGGCCGCTTCGGCAACGGCCGCAGGGCGCTGCGCAGGATGTCGCGGTGCTCTTCCTCGATGCTGCGCCCATGGGCGCGCGCACGCTTATGCAGCGCCGCGAGCAGCAATTCATCGATATCGGTGAAGGTCAGGGTCAGCGCCATGCGAGTTCCCCCAGTGCGTCATGAGAGCACTGTAGCGCAAAACACCGGCGATGCAAGGGAAGGACGAAACAGGCTTGCGCCAGCGCAGCACAGGGGCGGCATACCGGCGCAAGTCATGCTCAGGCAGCCAGCGATTCCCGGCGTACCTCGTCGAGCCATTCCAGCAGAGGAATGGTGGCGGGCAGCAAAGGTTCCACGCCCACCGTGCCCTGCCAGGCGAACGCCTGCCCTTCCAGGCTTTGCGGCTCGCCCCGCCATTCGCGGCTGATATAGAAATGCAGGCGCACATGGGCGTGCGGATACACATATTCGACGCCGCACCAGGCTTCGGCGCTGTCGATGTATAAACCCAGCTCCTCGACAAACTCGCGTTTCAAGGCATCCAAAATGGCTTCACCCGGTTCGACTTTACCGCCAGGAAATTCCCAATAGCCATCATACGGCTTGCCGGCCGGGCGCTGGCCCAGCAGGACGTGGCCGTTCGGCTTCATGAGGATGCCGACGGCGACGTCCACCGGTGTCACTTTCACTTCGCTCATTGCGGCAACTTTCCCGCAGGTAGTTTCCCAGCATAATCGCGCGCAAATTGCCAGGCGACACGGCCCGAACGGGAACCGCGCTGCAAGGCCCAGCGCAGGGCATCGCCGCGCGCTTGCCCGATCTGCTCCGGCGTGCAGCCGAACGAGGCCAGCCAGTGGGCCGCGATATCGAGGTAGTCATCCTGCTTGAACGGATAGAACGACAGCCACAGGCCGAAGCGCTCGGACAGCGAGATTTTCTCTTCCACCGTCTCGCCCGGATGCAAATCGCCATCGTCGTCCGTCTTGTAGCTGGTGTTGTCCGACATGCGTTCCGGCATCAGGTGACGGCGGTTCGAGGTGGCGTAGATCAGCACATTGTCCGATTGCGCGGCGATGCTGCCGTCGAGCGCCACTTTCAGCGCCTTGTAGCCGCTTTCGCCCTCTTCGAACGACAGATCGTCGCAAAAGATGATGAAGCGCTCGGGGCGCGCCGCCACAAGGTCGACGATGTCGGGCAAGTCGGCAAGATCTGCTTTATCCACTTCGATCAGGCGCAAGCCCTGGCCGGCGAACTGGTTCAGGCAGGCCTTGATCAGCGAGGACTTGCCCGTGCCGCGCGCGCCCGTCAGCAGCACGTTGTTGGCCGGACGGCTGGCGACGAACTGGCGCGTGTTCTGCTCGATCTGCGCCTTTTGCGTGCCGATGTTGTGCAAGTCATCCAACGCGATGTTCGACACATGGGCCACCGCCTGCAGATGGCTGGCGGCGCCCTGGCGCCGGCGCCAGCGGAAGGCAAAGCTGTTCCAGTCGGTCGCCGGCAAGGCCGGCGGCAAGATCGACTCCAGGCGCGCCAGTACCCGCTCGGCGCGGATCAGGAATTGATCGAGGGCGGTCATGAGCGGTAGTCGGCGTTGATCGACACGTAGTCATGCGACAAGTCACACGTCCACAGGGTAGCCGTGGCATCGCCGCGCGCCAGTTTCACGCGGATGGTGATTTCGCTTTGCTGCATCACGCGCTGGCCATCCTGCTCCTGGTAATCGGGGTTGCGGCCGCCGTTCTTGGCCACCCACACGTCGTCCAGGTACAAATTCAATTGACCCACGTCAAGGTCGTCCACGCCCGCATAGCCGATGGCGGCCAGGATGCGGCCCAGGTTCGGGTCGGAGGCGAAGAAGGCCGTTTTCACCAAAGGCGAATGGGCGATGGAATAGGCGATCTTGCGGCATTCTTCCACGTTGCGGCCGTCTTCCACGGTCACGGTCATGAACTTGGTGGCGCCTTCGCCGTCGCGCACGATGGCTTGCGCCAGGAAGGTCGACAGTTCGGTGACGGCGGCCGCCAGTTCCGCATAGTGCGGCGAATCGATGGAATCGATGACCAGGCTGCCGGCACCCGTGGCCACCACCATGAACGAGTCATTCGTGGACGTGTCGCCGTCGATGGTGATGCAGTTGAACGACTTGTCGGCCGCCTGTTTCACCAGCTGGTCCAGCACGGGCTGGGCCACGGTGGCGTCGAATGCGAGGAAACCCAGCATGGTGGCCATGTTCGGCTTGATCATGCCGGCGCCCTTGCTGATGCCCGTCAGGGTGACCGCATGGCCGCCGATGGTGACGGTGCGCGAGCCCGCTTTCGGCTGCGTGTCAGTGGTCATGATGGCTTCCGCGGCCGAAAACCAGTTATCAGGCGTCAACGCGGCCACGGCTTGCGGCAAGCCGGCCACCAGGCGCTGCACGGGCAAGGGTTCCAGGATCACGCCGGTGGAAAACGGCAGGATTTGCTGCGGCGTGCAGCCCAGCAGCTCGGCCAGCGCGGCGCAGCTGGCCTGCGCATCGGCCAGGCCCGATTCGCCCGTGCCCGCATTCGCGTTGCCCGTGTTGACCAGCAACGCGCGGATCGGCGCGGCGCCGGCCGTCACTGCCGCCAGGTTGGCTTTCGAGATTTGCACGGGCGCGGCGCAGAAGCGGTTCAGGGTGAACACGCCGGCCACGGTGGCCGTCGGCGCCAGTTTCAATACCAGCAAATCCTTGCGGTTGGGTTTCTTGATGCCGGCTTCGGCAACACCGATTTCAATGCCGGCGACGGCTTTCAAGTCGGCGGCGACGGGCTTGGGGGAATTGACGGCCATGGTGATTTCTTCTGCGTGGGAAAAGGGAAGCGCTATTGTAGCGCCTTCGCGGCGCGGGTGAGCATGCGGCAAGGGAATAGTCGCGACGGCCCCGGCTGCGGCAAGAGGGGCCGCCAGCGTGGCCAGGCTTGCGATTTATCAAAACACTGCCTGCCTGGCGGGGCTAAGGTATGGGAATGGACGATGACGAGTCTTGCAATCGCGCCGTCCAGGGAGGGTGTCATGGTGCAGGGCCAGTCAAACCGGATGCAGCGCAGCGATGCGGGTCTGTCATGCCTGTTGCACCTGTTATGCCTGTTTTGTCTGCTGGCGTGGTTGACGGCTTGTACGGTGCCAGATGGCGCGACGCAGCACATAGGCGACGACTCGATCGGACAGGCCTCTGAAGCGCACCCAGCGGCTGCAGTTCCGCCGCCTCCCAAGGTACCGCGGCCAGCACCCACCAGTCCGTGGAGCAGCGCATGGTCGGGCACGGGCGGCCTGCTCGGCAACCTCGGCAATCTGGTCGGCAGCACGGGCAGCGGCGGCACGCCGAGGTACGGCAACGATGCGCCGCCGCCCGGCGCCGTGCACGTCACCGTGTATTACGCCACCGACCGGCAATACCAGCCCGGCAGCCACAATTATGGCTGGCAGCCCAACCGTGTGGCGCCCTACCTGAGTTACGGCAGCGTCGTCGTGAGCATCCCGGAGAAAAGAGCGCCAGGCGAGCTGCCGTTGCCGCCCTGGTACGCCATCCTGTCCGGCGACAATGCGCAAAAATATGTGCTGATCAAGGGAAGCACGCGCCTGTCGCGCACGGATTTTCTCGCCACCGTCAAGGCCAGGATACAGGCCGCCCCGGAACGGCACGCCGCCCTCATCTACATCCATGGCTACAGCAACTCATTTGACGACGCCGCCCGGCGCACGGCGCAGATGGCGGTCGACCTCGATATCGGCGCCCTGCCCGTGTTCTACAGCTGGCCGTCGAAAGGCACCTTGGCCGGCTATGAGTTCGATGAAAATGCCGCCGAATGGACGCAGGCACACCTGCAAGCCTTCCTGGCCGACTTCGCGGAGCACTCTTTCGCCACGGATATCTACATCATCGCCCACAGCATGGGCAACCGCCCGATGACCGTGGCCATGGCCAACCTGCTGGAAAAGCGCCCCGAGCTGCGGCCCCTGTTCAAGCAGGTGGTGCTGGCGGCGCCGGACATCAATGCCGATATCTTCCGCGAGCAGATCGCTCCCCGTTTTGCCAGCCTCAAGCTTCCCGCCACCCTGTACGCGTCCGCGAACGACAAGGCCATGCGGGCTTCCTACAATTTTGCCGACTGGGACAGGATAGGCGACATCCGCGGTCCCGTCGTCAGCATCCCCGGCATGGAAATCGTCGATGCCTCGGCCGTCATCATGAATTTCATGGGCCACGATTACTTCGCCAGCAACCGCGTCCTGCTGACCGACATCGCCACCATGATCAAGACGGGCCAGCGGGCAAAAAACCGCGGCGGCTTGAAAGGCATTCCCTCGCAGGCGCCGCAATACTGGGCCTTTCCCTGAGCCGCCGGCCACGTACAGCCGAAAAAAAACGGAGACCGCAGTCTCCGTTCTTGTTCAGGCGGTCAAACAGGCTTTACGCCAGCTTGCCGTGGCAAGCCTTGTACTTCTTGCCGCTGCCGCAAGGGCATGGGTCGTTGCGGCCCACTTTGACGCCCATGCTCACGCTCATGTCGTCGACGTTGTCCATATTAGTGCCGGCGACAGGCGCCAGCAGCTCTTCCGGCGCCGCGTTCGGGTCGAATTCGGCGTGCTGGTAGTGCACGTTTTCCACGTGCGACTGCTGCATCGCCTGTTCGGCCGCATCGACTTCTTCGCGCGACTGGATGCGTACCGTCATCACGTGTTTCGTGACGTCGTTCTTGATCATGTCGAGCATCTGGCCAAACAGTTCAAACGCTTCGCGCTTGTATTCCTGTTTCGGGTTCTTCTGCGCATAACCGCGCAGGTGAATACCCTGGCGCAGGTGGTCGAGCGCCGCCAGGTGTTCGCGCCAGTGGCTGTCCACGCTTTGCAACATGACATTGCGCTCGAAGCCGTTGAACGATTCCTTGCCGACGATGTCGATCTTCGACTGGTACACGGCATCGGCCGCGGCCAGCACTTTTTCCAGGATCTCTTCGTCCGTCAAGGTCGAATCGGCTTCCAGCATTTCATGCAGCGGCAAATCGAGTTGCCATTCGCTGGCCAGGGTATTTTCCAGGCCCTTGATATCCCACTGCTCTTCCACCGATTCGTGCGGCACGTACTCGTGCACCAGGTCGGTGAAGACGCCGTGGCGCAAGGAAGCGATCATGTCCGAGATGTCGGTCGTTTCCAGAAGCTCATTGCGCTGCTGGTAGATGACCTTGCGCTGGTCGTTGGCGACGTCATCGTATTCCAGCAATTGCTTGCGGATATCGAAGTTGCGCGCTTCCACCTTGCGCTGGGCCGATTCGATCGAACGCGAGACGATGCCTGCCTCGATCGGTTCGCCTTCCGGCATTTTCAGGCGGTCCATCACGGCGCGCACGCGGTCGCCGGCGAAGATGCGCAGCAGCGCGTCGTCGAGCGACAGGTAGAAGCGCGACGAACCTGGATCGCCCTGGCGGCCGGCACGGCCACGCAGCTGATTGTCGACGCGGCGCGATTCGTGGCGTTCGGTGCCGATGATGTGCAAGCCGCCCGCATTGACCACGTGGTCGTGCAGCGACTGCCATTCATCGCGCAAGGTCTGCGACTGGGCGGCCTTGTCGGCATCGCTCAGTTCAGGATTGGCTTCGATGAACTTGATCTGGTTTTCGACGTTGCCGCCCAGCACGATGTCCGTACCGCGACCGGCCATGTTGGTGGCGATGGTGATGGCTTTCGGACGGCCTGCCTGGGCGATGATTTCCGCTTCGCGCGCATGCTGCTTCGCGTTCAGCACGTTATGCGGCAAACCGGCCTTGGTCAGGATGCCCGACAGCAGTTCCGAGTTCTCGATCGAGGTCGTGCCGACCAGTACGGGCTGGCCGCGCTCGTAGCAGTCGCGAATGTCGTTCAACATCGCGTTGTATTTTTCCGCCGACGACTTGTAGACCTGATCCTGGCGGTCCTTGCGCTGCAGCGGACGGTTTTGCGGAATCACGACCGTTTCCAGGCCGTAGATTTCCTGGAATTCGTACGCTTCGGTATCGGCCGTACCGGTCATGCCGGCCAGCTTGGCGTACATGCGGAAGTAGTTCTGGAAGGTGATCGAGGCCAGGGTCTGGTTCTCGTTCTGGATCTTGACGCCTTCTTTCGCTTCGACGGCCTGGTGCAAGCCATCGGACCAGCGGCGGCCCGTCATCAGACGGCCCGTGAATTCATCGACAATCACCACTTCATTGTTCTGCACCACATAGTGCTGATCCTTGAAGTACAGCGCATGCGCGCGCAGGGCCGCATACAGGTGGTGCACGAGGGTGATGTTGGCCGAATCGTATAACGACGCGCCTTCCGGCAGCAGGCCCATTTCCATCAGGATGCCTTCGGCCTTTTCGTGGCCCGCTTCCGTCAGCAGCACCTGGTGCGCTTTTTCATCCTTGGTGTAGTCGCCCGGCACTTCGACCTTGCCCTTGCCGTCCGGCGTTTCTTCGCCGATCTGCAGGGTCAGGCGCGCAGGCACTGCATTGATCTTGTGATACAGGTCCGTATGGTTCTCGGCCTGGCCCGAAATGATCAGCGGCGTACGCGCTTCATCGATCAGGATCGAGTCGACTTCATCGACGATGCCGAAGTTCAGGCTGCGCTGCACGCGCTCGCGCGCTTCGTAGACCATGTTGTCGCGCAAGAAGTCGAAACCGAATTCATTGTTCGTGCCATATGTGATGTCGGAGTTGTACGCCTGCTGCTTGGCGCTGTGCTCCATCTGCGACATGTTCACGCCCGTCGACAGGCCCAGCCACGCATACAGGCGACCCATGGTCTCGGCATCGCGCTGCGCCAGGTAATCATTGACGGTGACGATATGCACGCCCTTGCCCGACAAGGCGTTCAGGTAGGCTGGCAAGGTTGCCATCAGGGTCTTGCCTTCGCCCGTGCCCATCTCCGCGATCTTGCCGAAATGCAAAACCATGCCGCCGATCATCTGCACATCGAAATGGCGCATGCGCAGGACGCGCTTGCTGGCCTCGCGGCAAACGGCAAACGCTTCCGGCAACAAGGCATCGAGCGATTCGCCGGCGGCGATGCGTTCCTTGAAGGCAGGCGTTTTCGCTTGCAGCTCGGCATCCGACAGCTTTTCGATGGCCGGCTCGAGCGCATTGATCTCGCGTACCGTTTTTTGGTATTGCTTGAGCAGCCGCTGGTTGCGGCTACCGAAAATCTGGGTCAGTAATGACATGCTTGAATTCTTGAAAAAACGCCGTTAAAAAAAGCTCGGTAGCTGACAGCGAGATAACAATCGCGTGACCGCACGGAGTTCGACTATGGCAAAAGACGATGATTTTATCATGCGTTCCCGCCAAGGTTGGGGTAATGCACCATATAACAATAGCTTAATGACAAACAAATGGCAGAAATTGCGGACATTTTCCATGCTGTAAGGCAATACGGTCGGCCCGCCTGCGCCGCACTCGCCGCCGCACTCGTCATGCGCGGGCGAGTGTGCTATGTTTCGGCCATGCGAACTCCCACTTACTCTCCGGCGCCGCGCCGCGGCTACGGCTTTGCCCGTTCAGGCCCGGCCGTGACGGGCGCAACCGATTTTCTGCGCGGCAACGCGACGATGGCCTCCCTGATGCCCACCGTCACGCGCCTGGCCGCCCTGCAAAAAGATTGCGCCAAGGCCTTGCCGGCGATGTTCGAGCATTGCGACATCCTGCAATTCGAGGGCGGCCAACTGGTGCTGGCCACGCCGAACGCGGCGCTGGCGGCCAAGCTCAAACAGCAATTGCCGAAACTGCAAGGGGAGCTGGAAAGAAAGGGCTGGCAGATTTCAGGCATCAAGCTGAAAGTGCAAGTCATCAAGAGCATCGCGCCCATCGTGCATACGCGGGCGCTGGTCTTGCCGGAAAAAGCCATGTCGGCCCTGGAAGAACTGAGCACGGCCCTGCCGGCGTCGAAGCAGAACGAACAGTTGATCGCGGCGCTGCGCAACATGGTGCGCCACCACCGCGAACCAAAAGACTAAGAACACCATGCGGCGTCTTGACACCTCAGAAAACCGTAGCGAGCGGGCCTAGTTCTGGTCAAGAAGCGCAACCGTACGAAGGTACGGTGAGCATCGCAGGCCGGAAATCGGCACGCGCAGTAGGTTTAATGAGGCGTCCCTCAGGTAAGCGACCACTCGCGCTCCATTTGCCGTAAATACGACTGCGGCGCCGCCTCGTTGGTGGCGAACGAGACGATTTCATACGCTTCCGGCTGCTCCAGCAGCGCCAGCAGCAGCTGGTTGTTCAGTGCGTGGCCCGATTTATGCGCCGTGTAGTAGGCCAGCAAGGGATGGCCCACCAGGTACAGGTCGCCGATGGCGTCGAGGATTTTATGACGCACGAACTCGTCCTCGTAGCGCAAGCCATCGGCATTCAGGATGCGGTATTCGTCCATGACGATGGCGTTTTCCAGCGAACCGCCACGCGCCAGGCCCATGCCGCGCAAGCTTTCCACGTCCTGCATGAAACCGAAGGTGCGCGCGCGCGCCACGTCGTGCACGTACGAGACGTCGCCGAAATCGACGGAAGCGCGCTGCATCGTGCCATCGACGGCCGGGTGATTGAATTCGATGAAGAAATCGAGCTTGAAACCGTCGTATGGCGACAATCTCGCCCATTTCTCCGCGTCGCCCTTGCCGTGACGCACTTCCACCGGCTTGATGACCTTGATGAATTTCTTCGGCGCTTCCTGCTCTTCCACGCCGGCTTGCTGCAGCAGGTAGACGAAGGACGAGGCGGAACCGTCCATGATGGGAATTTCTTCCGCATTCACGTCGATGTACATATTATCAACACCCAAGCCGGCCGCGGCCGACATCAGATGTTCCACAGTCGAAACCCTGGCGCCATCCTTGATCAGCACGGAAGCCATGCGCGTATCGCCCACCGCCATGGCGCTGGCGGGAAATTCCACGATGGGATCGAGATCGATGCGGCGAAACACGATACCCGTGTCGATCGCGGCAGGACGCAGAATCAGCTCCACCTTGGTGCCAGAATGCAAACCGACACCGATGGTGCGGACCTGTTGTTTGATGGTGCGTTGTTTTAACATCTGTCGATTATATCCAGTTGCCGGATTTTCGTTGTGACGCGGCAGTCTGCGCGTCAGAAAAACCACACCGCGCCATCATGGATGCTCGCTTTCCGCATGCACGGCTTCGCGCCGCACCAGGTAAATGCCGCTGCCGATGATGATGGCCGCGCCGACCAGGGTGTATTCATCGGGCAAGGCGCGCCACAGCACCCAGTCCAGGGCCATGCCCCAGGCCAGGGCCGAGTACTCGAACGGCGCTACGCTGGACGCCTTGCCATGACGAAACGCCTCGGTAATGGCCAGCTGGCCCAGGAAGCCGCTCAGCGACAAGCCCGCCAGCAGCCACCAGTCTTCGTGGCGGATGCCCACCCATTCATGCGCCGACAGGGCCACGCCGCCGCCGGCCATCATCACCATCAGCCAGAAGACCATGCTTTCGCTGGCATCCGTGCGACTCAGGATGCGCCCCGTGACGGCGGAAATGGCGTAACAGGCGGCCGAACCCAGCACGGCCAGGCCAGCCAGCGAAAAGAAGCCCGATCCGTCGGGACGCAGCGCCACCAGCACGCCCAGCAGGCCCACGGCGATGGCGCACCAGCGCGCAAAGTCAACTTTTTCCTTCAGGATAAAAACCGACAGCACCGTGATCAGCAAGGGCGCAACGAAGAACAGCGCATACGTCTCGGCCAGCGACATGCGCTTCAAGCCGTAGGCGAACAGGGTAATCATCAGCACGCCCAGCGCGCCGCGCAGCAAATGCAGCGGCCAGCGCACCTTCATCACATTGTTAAACGCGCCGCGGTACAGCAGGTACAGGCAGACGAGCGGCAAGGACGACAGGGCGCGCAAAGCCGTCACCTGCATGGGAGGATAGTGGGCAGACAGCAGCTTCATGGCCGTGTCCATCAGGGAAAACATGGCGACGGCGACCAGCATCACATAGATGCTGCGCAGGTTGGGATTGCGGGGTAACAGGACAGACTCCTGGCGAAAAAACGGGACCGTCATCATGGCGACGGCCGGAGCCAGGACAGCATGGCCTGGAAAGGCAGAGCCATGCTGTCCGCCCGATTATAGCAAGCGCGGCTGTTTTTCCTTATGACACAGGCAACAGCATCACCAGTTTCAATTCATGCTGGCGCGCCAGGTGCAGGGTGACCTGGTTGAAGCCGAGCGCGCCCTGCTGCGCATGCTGGAAGCGGCGCAATCCCCCATCGCGGCCCTGCACCTGCTGCGCGCCCCACCACTGGCGAAAATCAGGGCTGGCCTCGGCCAGTTCGGCGATCAGGCCAGCCAGCGGCGCCTGATCCGCCTGGCGGCCGATATCGGCGCGAAACTCCGCCACCAGCCGCTGCGCCCGCTCGGGCCAGCCGACGATCAGCTCGCGCGCGCCAGGTTCCAGGAACATGAAGCGCAGCTGGTTCGGCGTGGCCTGCCCGGCATGCAGCCAGCCCGTGAACAAGCTGGACGCGGCACCATTCCACGCCACGGCATTCCATTCGCGGTCGAGGATGTATGCGGGCGCGTCGATGGCGGCGACGATGGCGGCCAGCTCGGCGCTGGCAGGCCCACCGCCCTCGCCTGTGCCATGGCTGGGGTCATGCTTGTCGGCCACCTCGAACAGATAGGCGCGCTCGGCCGTGCTCAGTTGCAGTACTTGCGCCAGACGCGCCAGCATCTTGGCCGACGCCGACACGGGCCGCCCCTGCTCCAGCCACGTCAGCCACGTGGGACTGACATCGCACAGCTGCGCCAGTTCCTCGCGCCGCAAACCCGGCGTGCGCCGGCGTCCGCCACCGGGCAAGCCAGCCATGGCGGGGGTAACGGCTTCGCGCCGCGCGCGGATGAATTCAGCGAGCTTATTCGACATGAGATGCCTGCATGGTAGTAGATATACCAGTATAAGTTATGGTCTTGTTACAGGATAATTTTATCCTTATTCTGCAGGAACTCACCCATCAACAGGAGAAAACCATGCAGCAGCACGATGTCGTTACCGAACAGTTTGGCAAGACGGCGAATGCCTACCTGAGCAGCGCGGTGCACGCGCAAGGGGCCGATCTGGTGCTGATGCAGGAATGCGCGCGCCGCCACGGCAAGCCGGTGGTACTGGACCTGGGCTGCGGCGCCGGCCACGCCAGCTTCGCCGTCGCTCCTGTGGCGCAATCGGTCGTCGCCTACGACCTGGCGCAGCCCATGCTCGACGTCGTCGACTGCGCCAGGGTGCAGCGCGGCTTGCACAATATCCGCACGCAACAGGGCGACGTGGCGCGCCTGCCGTTTGCCGACGCCAGCTTCAACATGGTCGTCACGCGCTTTTCCGCGCACCACTGGAACGACGTGGCCGCTGCCCTGGCGGAAGCCTGGCGCGTGCTGCGCCCGAACGGCACGTTATTAGTGGTCGATATCGTCGCGCCGAAAACGGCCCTGTACGACAGCACCTTGCAGGCGGTGGAAATGCTGCGCGACGCATCTCACGTGCGCGACTACCGTAC
The DNA here is from genome assembly GCF_059423585.1 of Janthinobacterium sp. GW460-12-1-14-LB5. Taxonomy (NCBI): domain Bacteria; kingdom Pseudomonadati; phylum Pseudomonadota; class Betaproteobacteria; order Burkholderiales; family Oxalobacteraceae; genus Janthinobacterium; species Janthinobacterium sp. GW460-12-1-14-LB5. The sequence goes on from NZ_JBWKYD010000006.1 coordinate 32,196, forward strand.
CTGCGAATGGGGTGCCAAGTTCGACAACGCGGGCTTTACGCACAGCTTGCGCAGCGTGTGGAAGCTGACGATGCAGTTCGACGAGTGGGTGGCGCGCATGCGCACGCCGCACGAAAGAGTGGCGGCCATCCGCAACCTGTTCGATGGCGCGCCCGAGGAAGCGCGCCGCTACTTCGCGCTGCAGGACGACTATTCGTTCAGCATCGATGCGGCCATGTTCGAGGCGACGAAACCGTCGGTGCAATAAAAAAACGGCGCCGATGGCGCCGTTTTTATTGCGTATCTGCTTAGGCCAGCTGGCTCAGCAGCGTCTCGGCATTCGACACTTCAAACTTGCCGCCCTGCTCGATGTTCAATTGCGTCACGACGCCATTGTCGACCAGCATCGAGTAGCGCTGCGAGCGCGTGCCCATGCCGAACTTGGAGAAATCGGCGTCCAGGCCCAGGGCCTTGCTGTAGGCGGCATTGCCGTCAGCCATCATGCGTACGATGCCGGTGGCTTTCTGGTCGCGGCCCCAGGCGCCCATCACGAACGCGTCGTTGACGGAGATGCACCAGATTTCATCGACGCCCGCCGCTTTCAGGTCGGCGGCGTGCTGGACGTAGCCTGGCACGTGCTGTGCGGAGCAGGTCGGGGTATACGCGCCTGGCAGGCCGAAAATGGCGATCTTCTTGCCCTTGACCAGGTCTTGCACGTTGAACGTGTTCGGGCCCAGTGCGCAACCTTCGGTTTCGCTTTCGATGAATTCGGCCAGGGTGCCTTCTGGCAGGGTGTCGCCGATCTTGATGGTCATGTTGACTCCTTGTGTACTGTCGGTTAAGGGCGCCGCCCGCTCCATGGAGCGGGCGGCGCCCATGATCTGGTTCTGCCGGCATGATGCCGACACTGCGCGATAGTATGCCTGACTTGCCGTATTTGTGCAGAAAACGGCCGGAAAGGCAAAGTCAAAAGTCAAAAAACGGCAAAAAAAACGGCGGCCCTCAGGCCGCCGTCATCGTTACTGACATCAGATCACCTTAATCTGCTTGCTTGCGCAGGAAGGCTGGAATGTCGTAGGTTTCCATGCCATTCTTTTCCATCGCGCGCACTTGCTCGGAAGCCGATTCGCGGCGCCATACGGCTGGTGCCTTCATGCCGTCGAAACCGGCTGCCGGCGTGGCTACGCCGACCGTCGTCGTCGCCGCTTGCGCGCTACCCATGGCAGCCGACGGGGTCAGCGGGCTGTTGTGGGTGCCGGTGCGCAACACTTGCTGCGGTACCAGCTGGATGTTTTTCTTCGCGCGGCCCAGGCCCGTGGCCACCACGGTGACGCGGATGTCGTCGCCCATGGCGTCGTCGTAGGCGATACCTTGCGCGATCGACGCGTCCGGCGCGGCAAACGCACGCACGGCAGCCATGACTTCCTTGATCTCCTTACCCTTCAAGCCACGGCTGGCCGTGACGTTGACCAGCACGCCGCGCGCGCCCGACAGGTCGATGCCGTCCAGCAGCGGCGAAGCGACAGCCTGTTCGGCGGCGATGCGCGCGCGGTCGACACCGGAAGCCGTCGCCGTGCCCATCATGGCCTTGCCCTGCTCGCCCATGATGGTTTTCACGTCGTTGAAGTCGACGTTGATATGGCCAGGCACGTTGATGATCTCGGCGATGCCGGCCACCGCGTTGTTGAGCACATCATCGGCGTGCTGCATCCATTCCAGCATGCTTTCGTCTTCGTAGATCTCTTCCAGCTTCTCGTTGAGGATGATGATCAGCGAATCGACGTGCAGGGACAGCTGCTCCAGACCTTCGTCGGCGATGTCCATGCACTTCTGGCCTTCGTACGAGAACGGTTTCGATACCACGGCCACCGTCAGCGCGCCCAGTTCCTTGGCCACTTCGGCCACGATAGGAGCGGCGCCCGTGCCCGTGCCGCCGCCCATGCCGGCAGCGATGAAGACCATGTGCGCGCCACGCAGCGAATCGGCGATGCGCGTGCGCGACTCTTCCGCCAGCTGGCGGCCGACGGCAGGCTTCATGCCGGCACCCAGACCGGTATCGCCGATCTGGATGATATTGTGGGCCTTCGATGTCGACAGGGCCTGTGCGTCGGTGTTGGCGGCAATGAACTCCACGCCCGACATGCCTTTGTTGATCATGTGTTGGACTGCATTGCCACCCGCACCGCCGACGCCGACGACCTTGATGACGGTACCTAAAGCTGTGTTATCGACCATATCGAACTCCATGATGTGCTCCTATCAGATGCGGTTTCCAAGCGCCAGGCCTCATATTGGTAGGAGAACTGGAGATTGAAAACTGCGGTTAAATATAAAATAAAATTATGTGTGTGTACCTGCGATGCTGCCAAAAAACCTGACCTGCCGGGCCTGAAGCACGCCCTTAAAAATTCCCCAAAAACCATTCCTTCATGCGCTGCCAGACCGCCTTCACCGAACCGTCCTGACGCGTCACGATGTGGCCGCGCAGGTATTGCTTCTTCGCTTCCAGCAGCAGGCCCAATACCGTGGCATAGCGCGGACTGCGCACCACGTCGGCCAGCTGGCCCCGATACTCGGGCGTGCCCAGACGCGCCGGTTTCAGGAAGATGTCTTCCGCCATTTCCACCATGCCGGGCATGATGGAGGTGCCGCCCGTGAGCACGATGCCCGACGACAGCACGCCTTCATAGCCAGATTCGCGCACCACCTGGTGCACCATCGCGAACAGCTCCTCGACGCGCGGTTCGATCACTGCCGCCAGCGCCTGGCGCGACAAGTTGCGCGGGCCGCGGTCGCCCAGGCCAGGCACTTCCAGCGATTCGCCGGGATCGGCCAGGACCTGCTTGGCCACGCCATAGCGGATCTTGATTTCTTCCGCTTCCGCGGTCGGGGTACGCAAGGCCATGGCGATGTCGTTGGTGATCTGGTCACCGGCGATGGGAATGACGGCCGTATGGCGGATCGCGCCATCGGAAAATACCGCCACATCGGTCGTGCCGCCGCCGATGTCGATCAGCACCACGCCCAGTTCCTTCTCGTCCGGCGTGAGCACCGCATCGGCGGACGCCATCGGCTGCAGGATCAGGTCCGACACTTCCAGGCCGCAGCGGCGCACGCACTTGACGATATTCTGCACCGCCGACACGGCGCCGGTGACGATGTGCACCTTTACCTCCAGGCGGATGCCGCTCATGCCGATAGGCTCGCGCACATCTTCCTGGCTGTCGACGATGAACTCTTGCGGCACCGTATGCAGCAATTGCTGATCGGTCGGAATGTTAACCGCTTTTGCCGTCTCGATGACGCGCGCCACGTCGGTCGCCGTCACTTCCTTGTCCTTGATGGCCACCATGCCGCTGGAATTGAAGCTGCGGATATGGCTGCCCGCAATGCCCGCATAGACATTGCGGATCTTGCAGTCGGCCATCAGCTCGGCCTCTTCCAGCGCCCGCTGGATGGACTCCACCGTGGCCTCGATATTGACCACCACGCCTTTTTTCAGGCCCTTCGATTCGTGCTGGCCCAGCCCGATCACTTCGTGGCGCCCGTCGGACATCACTTCGGCTACCACCGCCACCACTTTCGAGGTGCCGATGTCGAGGCCGACGATCAGGTTTTTCGCGTCTTTTGTCATTTCTGTCGCCTACTGTATGGGCTATAAATTAAGATTATTGGGTTAAGTCGGTTTTTTAATCGGACTACTGTTTTTCTTCTTCATCACCGGCTTGCCATCCTTGCCTTCGGCCGGTATCACCAGGCCGGCGGAACTGAGCGCCAGGCCATTCTGGTAGCGCATATCGATCGTGTCGATATTCTCCAGCCGGCTCGCCAGTTGCGGGTAGATGCCCACCAGCCGGTCCACCCGCGCCTTCAGGGTCGTATGATTCTGCTCGCGTCCCAGCGCCACGCTCATGCCGTTATCCAGTTTCACCGTCCACGCATAGCGGCTCGACAGCGACAGGGTTTCCGGCACCATCTTCAGCGGCGCAAACCACTTTGCCAGCTGCACGTAGGTGGCCAGCACTTCCTTTTCGCTGCCATCCGGTCCCGAAAACGCGGGTAGTTCATGGTCATCCTCGGCCTCGGCCACATTGGCCGTAAACACGTCGCCCTTGACCGACAGCAGGCGTCCATCCTCGCCCCAGGTGCCCAGCGCTTCGTGTTCTTCCAGCGCCACGATCAGCTGGTTCGGCCACTCGCGCCGCACGCTGGCGCGGCGTACCCAGGGCACCGATTCGAACACGCCGCGCACGCTTTCCAGGTTGGTCGTGAAAAAATTGCCCTTGATGCGGCCCAGTGTGCCGCTGCGCAGGGTCAGGTAATTCACGTGGCGCAGGCCTTTGTCGTCCGCGCTTTCCACCTTGATCGTGCGCAGGTCGAACATGGGACGCTGCGACACCCACCAGACGCCGGCGGCCACGCACACGACCAGAACCGCGGCCAGCAGGCCGTTGGCAGTCGTATTGAGGCTTTTAGCGTCATGCCACATATCAGCGCTGTCCCTTGTGCATTTTCAGGCTTGCGCCGGAGACGATTTCCAGGCACAGGTCTTCATAGCTGGTGCCTTCCGCGCGCGCCGCCATCGGCACGAGCGAGTGCCCCGTCATGCCGGGCGAGGTATTCACCTCCAGCAAAAACAGCTTGCTGTCGGCCGCGCGCATCAGCACATCGACCCGTCCCCAGCCTTCGCAGCCGAGGGCGCGGTACGCCGCCAGGGCGATGCGTTCCATCTCTGCGATGATGGCCGGGTCCAGCTGCGGCGGGCAGAAATACTGCGTGTCGTCGGTAAAATACTTGTTCTGGTAATCGTAATTGCCTTGCGGCGCGACGATTTCGATCGGCGGCAACGCGCGCGCCATGGCACCCTTGCCCAGGATCGCCACGGTGAACTCGCGGCCCTTGATGAATTCCTCGGCCAGCACCGAATCATCGAGGCCGGCGGCGATGTCATAGGCGGCCTGGAAGGCGGACGCTTCGTTGACCGTCGTGATGCCGATGCTCGAGCCTTCATGCGGCGGCTTGACGATCAGCGGCAAGCCCAATTCCGCGGCGACCTTAGCCAGGTCGGAGCTGTCGTCCAGCACCGCGTACTTCGGCGTCGGCAGCTCGTGCATCAGCCAGATCATCTTGGTGTAAACCTTGTCCATGCCCACCGAACAGGCCATCACGCCGCTGCCCGTGTACGGGATGCCCAGCTGTTCCAGCGCGCCCTGCAGGCTGCCGTCTTCGCCGAAGCGGCCGTGCAGCGCGATGAAGACGCGGTCAAACTTCTCAGCGGCCAGTTCGGCCAGGCTGCGTTCGCCCGTGTCGAAGCCATGCGCATCCACGCCATGGCTTTTCAAAGCGGCCAGCACGCCCGCGCCGGACATCAGCGACACTTCGCGCTCGGCCGAACGGCCGCCGAACAGGACGCCGACCTTGCCCAATTGTTTTACGTCGATAGCTGAAGCTTGGTTCACATCAGGCCTTTACAGTGTTGGATTGATACGTTGTCAGTTGATTCGGGATGCCGCTGATGGAGCCGGCTCCCATGGTCAGCACGACGTCACCGTCGCGCGCCACGCTCATGATGGTGTCGGCCATGTCCGTCATGGACTCGACGAAAATCGGTTCGATCTTGCCGCGCGCGCGCAGCGCATGCGCCAGTGCGCGGCCGTCGGCGGCGACAATAGGCGCCTCGCCCGCCGCATACACTTCGGACAAGAGCAAGACGTCGGGCGCACCCAATACCTTGACGAAATCCTCGAACAGGTCGCGCGTGCGGCTGTAGCGGTGCGGCTGGAACGCCAGCACCAGGCGGCGGCCCGGATAGGCGGCGCGCGCGGCGGCCAGAGTGACTTCCGTTTCCACCGGATGGTGGCCGAAATCGTCGACCAGCGCGAAGCTGCCGCCATTCGGCAGCGCCACGTCGCCATAGCGCGTGAAGCGGCGGCCCACGCCGGAAAACTCGGCCAGGCCCTGCTGCGTGGCGCTGTCGGCGATGCCGATTTCGCGCGCGATGGCGATCGCCGAGCAGGCATTCTGCACGTTGTGCATGCCGGGCTGGTTCAGCACCACGTCGAGGTTCGGATAACCTTCCTGCAGCACGGTGAAATGCATTTCCAGGCCCACGGCGCGCGCGTTGATGGCGCGCACTTGCGCGTCTTCCGCGAAACCGTAGGTGGTGACGGGCTTGGTGACGGACGGGATGATGGCGCGCACGTGCGGATCGTCGATGCACAGCATGGCGCGGCCATAGAACGGCAAGCGGTGCGTGAACTGCACGAAGGCCTGCTTGAGCTTTTCGAAATCGTGCTCGTAGGTATCCATGTGATCGGCGTCGATATTCGTGATCACTTCGATCATCGGCGTGAGGTTCAGGAACGAGGCGTCCGATTCATCGGCTTCGGCCACCAGGTAGTCGCCCGAGCCCAGCTTGGCGTTCGCGCCGGCGCTGGTCAAGCGGCCACCAATGACGAAAGTCGGGTCGAGACCGCCCTGCGCCAGCACGGAAGCGACCAGGCTGGTGGTGGTGGTTTTGCCGTGCGTGCCGGCGATGGCGATGCCGCGCTTCAGGCGCATCAACTCGCCCAGCATCACGGCGCGCGGCACCAGCGGAATCTTGCGCGCGCGCGCTGCCGCCACTTCCGGATTGTCTTGCGGGACGGCGCCCGACGTCACTACCGCATCGGCGTCGCCGATGTTCTCGGCCGCGTGGCCGAGCATGACGGTCGCGCCCAGGCTCGCCAGGCGCTGCGTCGCCGCATTGCTGCCCAGGTCGGAGCCCGACACCTTGTAGCCAAGGTTGACCAGCACTTCGGCGATGCCGCTCATGCCGCTGCCGCCAATGCCGACAAAGTGGATATTGTTTACTTTATGCTTCACAGAGCTAACCTCATGCCAATTTTTCCAATACGTGTGCGATCGCCTCATTGGCGTCGCGCTTGCCTGCTGCCAGTGCCGCCTGCGCCATCTGCTGGCAAGTATCGCGCGTCAAGGACGCCAGCAGAGTGCTCAGCGACACCGCACTCATTTCCGTCTGCGGCAGATGAATCGCCGCGCCTTGCTTCGCCATCCATTGCGCGTTGTCGCGCTGGTGGCTGGTGGTCGACGCCACCAGCGGCACGAGCACGCTGGCCACGCCGGCCGCCGTCAATTCCGACAGGGTGATCGCGCCCGCGCGGCAAATCACCAGGTCGGCTTCCGTATACGCCCGGGCCATGTCGTCGATGAAGTCGACCACATTGGCTTGCACGCCCGCCTGCGCATACGCGGCATGCAGGGCGTCGATATTCTTCTTGCCCGACTGGTGCGTCACCAGCGGGCGTTCGCCCGGCGGCATCAGCACCAGCGCCGCCGGCAAATTATCGTTCAGCGCTTTCGCGCCCAGGCTGCCGCCCACCACCAGGATGCGCAGCGGTCCGCTGCGGCCCGCGAAACGCGGCGCTGGCGGCGCCATCGCGAGGATCTCGGCGCGCACGGGATTGCCCGTGACGACGGCCTTGCCGGCCGCGCTGCCGAAATCGGCGGGAAAGCCGAAACACACTTGCTGCGCCAGCGGCACCAGGGTCTTGTTCGACAACAGCAGCGCCGCGTCGGCATTGACCAGCACCAGCGGCACGCCCTTCAGGCGCGCCATCAGACCGCCCGGCACGGTGACGTAGCCGCCCATGCCCATCACTACATCCGGCTTGCGGCTGGCAATGAAACGGCGGATGGCAAAGAAGCTGGCCAGCATCCTGAAGCCGCCCTGGATGGTGTGCGCCAGGCCCTTGCCGCGCATGCCGGAGAATGCAATGGCATCCATGGGAATGCCGCTTTTCGGCACCAGTTCCTGCTCCATGCCATGCGTCGTGCCCAGCCAGCTCACTTCCCAGCCGCGCGCGCGCATCGTCTGCGCAATCGCCAGGCCCGGGAAGATATGGCCGCCGGTGCCGGCCGCCATAATCATCAGTCTTTTCGTCGTTTTCAAGTTCGTCACGTTGTTCATAGCCGGCCTCCCCGCATCAGGATCCGGTTTTCGTAATCGATGCGCAGCAGGATCGCCAGGCCGATACAGTTAATCAGTACGCCCGTGCCGCCATAACTCATCAAGGGCAAGGTCAGGCCCTTGGTCGGCAGCAGGCCCAGGTTCACGCCCATGTTGATGAAGGTCTGCACGCCGATCCAGATGGCGATGCCCTTCGCCGTCAGGCCGGCAAAGGTCTGGTCGATGGCGATCGCCTGGCGGCCGATGTCGAAGGCGCGCTTGATAATCCAGTAAAACATGCCGATCACGACCAGCACGCCCACCAGGCCCAACTCCTCGCCGATCACGGCCAGCAAAAAGTCCGTGTGCGCTTCAGGCAGGTAATGCAGTTTTTCCACGCTGCCGCCCAGGCCCACGCCAAACAGTTCGCCGCGCCCGAAAGCGATCAGCGAGTGCGTCAGCTGGTAAGCCTTGTTCAGCGCATTGTCTTCCTGCCACGGATCGAGATACGCAAAAAACCGCTCGCGGCGGAATTTCGACAGGGCGATGATGGTGACGAAGATTGCCGTCAGCATAGCGCCGATGCCGCCGAACCAGATGGCGTTGACGCCACCCAAGAACAGGATGCCCATGGCGATGCAGACGATCACGCCGAAGGCGCCCAGGTCGGGTTCCATCAGCAGCAGCAGGCCGACGAAACTGACGGCCAGCGCCATCGGCATGAAGCCCTTGGTCAGCTTGTGCATGTATTCCTGCTTGCGCACCGTGTAGTCGGCCGCGTACAGCACCATCACCACCTTCATCAGTTCGGACGGCTGCGGCCGCAGGCCCGGCAGGTTCAGCCAGCGGCGGCCGCCGTTGACGGACACGCCCAGGCCCGGTATCAGTACCATCACCAGCAGCACCAGGGTGCCGATGAACAGCCACGGCGCCATCTTTTGCCAGGTGGCGACGGGGATGCGGAACACCAGCGCGCCGGCGATCACCGACACGCCGATGAACAGCGCCTGGCGCACGACAAAATAATTGTTCGTATAAGCGGCGAACTTGCGCGCATCCGACAGCGAGATCGACGCCGAGTACACCATCACCATGCCCAGCAACATGAGCAGCAGGACAACCCACACCAGCGGCTTGTCATAGTCCATCATCTTCGACTGCCGCGCGCGGCCATCCAGCGGCTTGGCAGCCGAGCCGGAACCAAAGCTGAAGGGCAGTTGGAAGGCCATCAGATATCCTGTCCGTTTTCCAGGGCGATGTCGCGCACGGCGTCGACAAACACCTGCGCGCGGTGCGCATAGTTCTTGAACATGTCCAGGCTCGCGCACGCGGGCGACAGCAGCACGGCATCGCCGGCCAGCGCCAGGCTGCTGGCGCGCTTGACGGCTTCGGGCAAGGTGGCGCAGTCAACGATGTCCACGCCGGCCGGCTCCAGCGCCGCGCGCAGCGCAGGCGCATCGCGGCCGATCAGCACCACGGCGCGCACATAGCGCGACACGGGTTCGGCCAGCGGCGAGAAATCCTGCCCCTTGCCGTCGCCGCCGGCGATCAGCACCAGGCGCTGTTCCGCGCCGCCGAAGGCCTTGCCCAGGCCGGACAGCGCAGCCACTGTCGCGCCCACGTTGGTGCCCTTGCTGTCATCGTAGTATTCAACTTCAGCCACGGCCGTGATCAGCTCCACCCGGTGCGGCTCGCCCTGGTATTCGCGCAAACCATGCAGCAGCGGCGCGAATGGCAGGCCGATGGCGCGGCACAGGGCCAGCGCCGCCAGCGCATTCGAGGCGTTATGCTGGCCGCGGATTTTCAGCGCGTCGGCCGGCATCAGTTTCTTGGCCATCGTCGGCACCGGTTCCGGCGCCGGATCGTTCTTCCTGCGTTTTTTCTCGATCACTTCTTCGCTGGGCACGGCTTGCGCCAGCCAGAAGATGCCGCGTTCATTGACGAGGCCAAAGCTGTCCACTTCCGCCGGTTCGCCCGTGCCGAAGGTGATCGTCTCGGTCAGCGGATCGGCCATGTGCATGACAGCCGCATCGTCGCGGTTCAATATGCGCACGGTCTGCTCGCCGAAGATGCGCGCCTTGTCGGCAGCGTAGGCCGCCATGTCGCCATGCCAGTCCAGGTGATCCTGCGACAGATTCAGGACCGTGGCCGCATCGGCCTGCAGGCTGAACGTCGTGTGCAGCTGGAAGCTGGACAACTCGAGTATCCATGCCTGCGGCAAGGTACTGGCGACGGGTTCCACCGCTTCAGCGTCCGCATCGACCGGCTGCGGCGCGGGCTCGGCATCGAGCACCTCGCGCAGCACGTCCAGCGCGGCCGGGCTGATATTGCCGGCCACGCGCGTGGCCAGGCCCGCGCGTTCGCACAACAGGCCCACCAGGCTCGTGACCGTCGTCTTGCCGTTGGTGCCCGTGATGGCGATGACTTTCGGCGCATAGCCGCGTTCCGCCTTGAGCGCCGCCAGGGCCTGCGCGAACAGTTCGATCTCGCCCCACACGGGGATGTTCTTTTCCTGCGCCGCCGGGGCGATTCCAGCCAGTTCGCGGCCCGGCGCCAGGCCGGGGCTGACGGCGACGAAATCGACGCCCTCAAGCAATTCCGCCGTGAAGGCGCCGGCGATGAACTGCGCCTGCGGCACGGCGGCCTGCAGGACGGCCAGGCGCTCCGGAGTTTCCCTTGTGTCGGCCACGCGCACGGCAGCGCCGCTGCGGGCCAGCCACAGGGCCATGGCCAGGCCAGACTCCCCGAGGCCCAGTACCAGTGCGGTTTTATCTTGGTACATCATCAGCGCAGCTTCAAAGTGGTCAGGCCGAGCAGCACCAGCATCATGGTGATGATCCAGAAACGCACGACCACCTGCGTCTCCTTCCAGCCTTTTTGTTCAAAATGGTGGTGCAACGGCGCCATCAGGAAGACGCGGCGGCCCGCGCCATAGCGCTTCTTGGTGTACTTGAACCAGACGACCTGGATGATCACGGACAGCGTTTCGACGACGAAGATGCCGCCCATGATGAACAGGACGATTTCCTGGCGCACGATGACGGCGATGGTGCCCAGTGCGCCGCCCAGCGCCAGCGCGCCCACGTCGCCCATGAACACTTTGGCGGGGTGGGTGTTATACCAGAGGAAGGCCAGGCCGGAACCGGCCAGCGCGCCGCAGAAGATCACCAGTTCGCCGGCGCCCGGAATGTGCGGGATGAACAGGTAGCGCGCATACGTGGCGTTGCCCGTCAGATAGGCGAACAGACCCAGGGCCGTGCCCACCATCACGGTCGGCATGATGGCCAGGCCGTCGAGACCGTCCGTGAAGTTGACGGCGTTGCTGGTGCCGACGATGACGCAATAGGTCAGCGCGATGAAGCCCCACACGCCCAGCGGATAGCTGATGGTCTTGAAGAACGGCACGATCAAATCGGCCTTCGGCGGCAGGTCCATGGCGAAGCCCGACTGCACCCAGGCGTAGATCAGATTCCACACGTGGCCCGCGTCAGGTTCCGACACGGAGACGGAAAATGCCAGGTAAAACGCGGCGACGATGCCGATCAGCGACTGCCAGAAGTATTTTTCACGCGAGCGCATGCCCTCCGGATCCTGGTGCACCACCTTGCGGTAGTCGTCGGCCCAACCGACGGCGCCAAAGCCCAGGGTGACGATCAGCACGGGCCAGATGAAGCGGTTCGACAGGTCGGCCCACAGCAAGGTGGAAATGCCGATGGCAATGAGGATCAGCACACCGCCCATGGTGGGCGTGCCGTGCTTTTTCAGATGCGTTTGCGGGCCGTCCGTGCGCACGGCCTGGCCGACCTTCATGCGCGTGAGCATGCGGATCACGGCGGGGCCGGCGCACAGGCCGATCAAAATCGCCGTCAGGGTGGCGAAGACGGCGCGGAAAGTGATGAAGTTAAAGACCCGCAATGGGCCAATGTCGTCCTGGAAATAATGAGCGAGCCAGAGCAGCATGATTAGTGAGCTTCCTTGTTTTTGTTGTTTGAACCAATCAAATGCTGCACGGCCCGTTCCATCTTCATGAAGCGGGAGCCCTTGATTAATACTGTTGCATCCGAACGGCCGGACAGACGCGCATCGAGCGCCGCCAGCAAGCCGTCGAACTGTTCGAAATACTCCACGACCGTGCCTGATTCCTGGCTTGCGGCAGCCTGCGCCGGATTCACCAGATGGCGCGCCAGGCCGCCCGTCGCCAGCACGTATTCAATGCCTTTGGCGGCGGCGTAGGCGCCGATCTCTTCGTGGAACTGCTGCCCCTGCGTGCCGACTTCGCCCATCTCGCCCAGCACCAGGATGCGCGGTTTTGCTGCCTGCGCCAGCACGTCGATGGCCGCGCGCGCCGAATCCGGATTGGCGTTATACGTGTCGTCGATGATGGTGGCGCCGTTGGCGGCACGTTTTTTCTGCAGGCGGCCATTCACCGGCGCGAACGCCTCCAGGCCCTGCTTGATATGTTCGATGGCGATGCCGGCGCCGACGGCGCATGCCACCGCGGCCAGCGCATTGCGCACATTGTGGTCGCCCGCCGCCTGCAGGCCGACGAAAAACTGGCGCAAGCTGCCATCCTGTGCGCGCACGCTCACGAACAAGTCGCTGCCAAAATCCTCGGCCGCGCGGTGCGTGCAGCTCACGTCGGCGTCCTTCGACAGGCCGAAGGTGATGACGGCACGCGCGCCGGCCAGCTCGCGCCACAGGGGCGTGAATTCGTCGCCATGCGGGAAGACGGCCACGCCGTCATCGCCCAGGGCCGCCAGCGCGGCGCCGTTTTCGCGCGCCACCGCTTCCACCGTATGCATGAATTCCTGGTGCTCGCGCTGCGCGTTGTTGACCATCGCCAGGGTCGGCGCGGCAATCGCGGCCAGACGCGCGATCTCGCCCGGATGGTTCATGCCCATCTCGATGACGGCCGCCTTGTGCTGCCCACTCAGGCGGAACAGGGTCAATGGCACGCCGATTTCATTATTCAGGTTGCCGCGCGTGGCCAGACGCGCTTCTTCGCCAAAGGCCGCCGCCAGGATCGATGAAATCATTTCCTTGACGGTGGTCTTGCCGTTGCTGCCGGTGACGCCGATAACGGGCACATTGAAACGGCCGCGCCAGTGGTTGGCGATGCGGCCCAGCGCGGCCAGGGTATCGGGCACCACGATGGCCGCCACCTTGCCGCTGTCCCAGCCTGCGGGCAGGCGCTCGACCACCACGGCGGCGACGCCGCTGGCGGCCACTTGTTCAAGAAAATCGTGGGCGTCGAAACTCTCGCCGCGCAGGGCGACGAACAGCGAACCGGCCTGGGCGCTGCGGCTGTCGGTGGAAACGCCGTCAAAAACGGCGTCGCCCGTGAGCTGCGACCCTTGCAGCGACGGCATCAGTTCTGTCAGGGTGCCGCGCATCAGTTCGTCCTCATCATGGTCAGGCGCGCGGACAGGGCCAGCTGCGCATGGTCGGCGTCGGAGAACGGCAGCTTCTTGCCCTTGATTTCCTGGTACGGCTCATGGCCCTTGCCCGCCAACAGGATCACGTCCGGCTTGGCCGCATGCTTGATGGCCGACAGGATGGCGGCGGCGCGGTCTTCGATGGCTTGCGGCTGCGGGCCGTCGGCACGCATGCCTGCGACGATCTGCGCGATGATGGTATGCGGGTCTTCGCTGCGCGGATTGTCGCTGGTGACGAGCACGTGATCGGCCAGCTGCGCGATGGCGCCCATCTGCGGACGCTTGCCCGGATCGCGGTCGCCGCCGCAGCCGAACACGCACCACAACTGGCCGCCCCGCTCCTGCGCCACCTGGCGCAAGGCGGCCAGGGTCTTTTCCAGCGCGTCCGGCGTATGCGCGTAATCGATGACGACCATCGGCGCTTCCTGTCCACCCACCTGCTGCATGCGGCCCGGGGCCGGCTGCAGCGATTCGATGCCGTCGATGGCGGCGCGCAGGCCGGTGCCGTGCGCCAGCAAGGCGCCCAGCACGGCCAACGCGTTGCTGATATTGAAATGGCCCACCAACTGCGTCTTGACCAGCGCCACGCCCAGCGCGCACTCCAGGTGGAAGTCGGTGCCGGCATTGCGGGTGCGGAACTGGCTGGCACGCAGCATCAGCACACTCGGCAAGTCGGGCAAGGCCGCCGCATCTTGCAAGGTGTAGCCGATGACGGGATATTCGCCGGCCAGCTTGCCGTCCACGTGCGCCGCCAGACGCAGGCCCATGGGGTCGTCCAGGTTGATGACAGCCGTTTTCAGGCCGGGCCAGTCGAACAGTTTGACTTTGGCCGCCTCGTAGGCCGCCATGTCGCCATGGTAGTCGAGGTGGTCGCGTGTCAGATTGGTAAACATCGCGACATCGAAATGCATGCCAGACGCGCGGTCCTGGTCCAGGCCAATCGACGACACTTCGATGGCAACGGCCTTGGCGCCAGCGTCGCGCATGACGGCCAGTTTGCGTGCCAGCAGCACGGCGTCGGGCGTGGTGTAGCCGGTGACGTCGAATTCGATGGCGCCGCGCGGCTTGCACAGGCCCACGCCCAAGGTCCCGATGACGGACGATGTTTCGCTCAGGCGCGCCAGGGCTTGCGCCAGCCAGAGCGCGCACGAGGTCTTGCCATTCGTGCCAGTCACGCCGGCGCTGAACATGGCGCTGTCGGGCATATCGTAAAAAGCATGCGCCACGGGGCCGGCCAGGCGTTTCAGGTCGCTGACCAGCAGATGCGGCACGGTCCATGCGGCGTTCCATTCCACGGCGTCATGCACGATGGCGGCGGCGCCCTGCGCGATGGCGGCGTCGATGAAATGTGTGGCGCCCGCGTAGGCGAAAAATACGTCGCCGCGCTGCACGCGGCGCGAATCGGACGTCAGCTGCCCCGACGGGGCAGCCGTTTTGATCCACAAACTGATGTCTTGTATGGTCATGAGTGACTTCACATGGCCTCCGGGCCGGCATTGGCCGGGACCACGATTTCGGTAACGGAGGAATCGGGCGGTACGTTCATCGCGCGCAGCGCGTTGGTCGCAATCGCCGCGAAAGCGGGAGCGGCGACCTGGCCGCCATAGTGGGCGGGGCCGGTCGGTTCATCGATCATCACGGCAATGATGAAGCGCGGTGCCGACATCGGCACCATGCCCACGAAAGAGCCGATGTATTTGCGCGGCATCGCATAGCGGCCGTTTTCCACCTTATAGGCGGTGCCCGTCTTGCCGCCCACGCGGTAGCCGGCAACCTGAGCGCGCTTGGCCGAGCCGTGCGCGCCGGAGACCACCAGTTCGAGCATGGCGCGCATTTCTGCGGCCGTCTTCGGCTTGATCACCTGCTGGCCCACGGGCAGTTCATTGACCTTCTGGAACGACAGGGGAATCGTGTCGCCGTCGCGCGCGAACATCATATAAGAGCGCGCCAGCTGGATCAGCGACACGGAAATACCGTTACCGTAGCTCATGGTCGCCTGTTCCACCGGGCGCCACGATTTATACGGACGCACGCGGCCGGCCACGGCGCCGGGGAAGCCCCATTTCGGCTGCTGGCCGAAGCCCACCTTGGTAAACATTTCCCACATTTCCTGCGACGGCATGCCCAGCGCGATCTTCGAGGTGCCGATGTTCGACGACATCTCGATGATTTCGGAGACGTTGATCACGCCGTGCGGCTTGGTGTCGGTGATCGTGCGGTCGGCGATGGTATAGCGGCCCGGGCCCGTGTCGATCAGGGTGGTCGGCTTGACCCGGCCCGTGTCGAGCGCCAGCGACACCGTGATCGGTTTCAGGGTCGAACCGGGCTCAAAAGTATCGGTCATCACGCGGTTGCGCAACTGCTGGCCCGTGAGCTTGCGGCGGTCGTTCGGGTCGTAGCTCGGGTAATTGGCCAGGGCCAGCACTTCGCCCGTGTGCACGTCGAGCACCACGGCGCCGCCCGCCTTGGCATTGAATTTTTCCACCGCTTCCTTCAGCTGCGTGAAGGCGATGTACTGGATCTTGCTATCGACGGACAGGGTCAGGTCCTTGCCGTCATGCGGTTCGTGGATGAAGCCGATGTCTTCGACGATGTGGCCCAGGCGGTCCTTGATCACGCGGCGGCTGCCGGTGGTGCCGACGAGGGTTTTCTGCTGCGCCAGTTCCATGCTTTCCTGGCCCACGTCTTCCACGTTGGTAAAGCCCACCACGTGGGTCATCACTTCGCCCTGCGGATAAAAGCGCTTGTATTCCTTGCGCTCGTCGATGCCGTCGATGCCCAGCTTGGAAATCTTGTCGGCCACGTCCATCTCGACCTGGCGTTTCAGGTAAACGAAGCTGCGGTCCGAATCGAGCTTCTTGCGCAATTCATTGACGTTCATTTCCAGCAGGCCGGCCAGCGCATTGATTTTCTCGGGCGACGCCTGCAGCACGTCGTCGGGAATGGCCCAGATGGCTTTCACGGGGACGGACGACGCCAGCACCTGGCCGTTGCGGTCGGTGATCTTGCCGCGCGTGGCGGGCAATTCCAAGGTGCGCTCATAGCGCGCCTTGCCCTGTTTTTGCAGGAACTGCGTCGACACGCCCTGCAGCCACAGGGCGCGCGCGCCCAGGCCGGCGAAAGCGAAGAACAGCAGGAACAGCACGACGCGCGAACGCCAGACGGGCAGACGCACCGCCAGTACGGGGTTCTTCGAGAATGGCACGCCTTTCGATGCCGCCACCCGGCCGTTGCTGTTACCGCCCAACTTCATTATTCGCCCTCCGTCAGGTATTGCGTACGCGCCGCCGTCAGCGGCGTCATGCTCAGGTCACGCCGTGCAATCGCTTCGATGCGTTCATGCTTGCCCAGGGTGGACTGGTCCAGCTGCAGCTGCGCCCAGTCGATGTCGAGCTGGCGCGACAGCGCTTGCGCGCGCTCCAGGTCGATCAGCAGGTGGCGCGACTGGTACTGCGCGTTCACCAGCGACAGGCCGCAGCACACCAGCAGGGCCGACAGCACGACACACAGCTTGCCAGTCATCGGGCGCCGCCACTGACTGGGATGGGCAAACGCTGCGCCACGCGCATCACGGCCGAACGCGAACGGGGATTGCCCTCGATCTCGGCGTCGGACGGCTTCATCTTCGAAATCAGCTTCATTTCCGGCTGCGGCAAGTCGACCGCGCGGATCGGCAGGCGGCGGTCAGGCTGCTCCACGTTCGCCTTCGAGGCGAAGAAGCGCTTGACCATGCGGTCTTCCAGCGAATGAAAACTGATCACCGCCATGCGCGCACCGGGCGCCAGGCAGGCATATGCCTGGTTCAAGCCGATCTCGAGATCCTCGAGCTCTTTGTTAATGAAAATGCGTATGGCCTGAAAGGTGCGGGTAGCGGGGTCCTTACCCTTCTCGCGGGTCTTGACGGCGCCTGCCACGATGCCGGCAAGCTGTCGTGTGCTTGAAATTGGCTGGACTGCCCGGCCAGCAACAATCGCCTTTGCAATCTGAAAAGCAAACCGTTCTTCCCCATAATCGCGTATCACTTTCTCTAAATTCTGCTCGGTTTCCACCGCCAGCCATTCGGCCGCGGAGATGCCGCGCGTAGTATCCATGCGCATGTCCAGCGGCCCGTCGTTGCGGAAGCTGAAACCGCGCGCCGCGTCGTCGACCTGCGGCGACGAGATGCCCAGGTCGAGCAGGATGCCGTCCACCTGCTGCACGCCGCGTTCGGCCAGGCTGGCCGTCATGGTGGCAAAGCTGTCATGGACGATGTCAAAGCGAGGGTCGCCGATCTGTTCGGCCGTGGCGATGGCCTGCAAATCCTTGTCGAAGCCGATCAGGCGCGCGTCAGCGGCCAGGCGCGACAGGATCAAGCGGCTATGGCCGCCGCGGCCAAACGTGCCATCGACGTAAATGCCGTGCGCGCGGTCGCCCGACAGGTCGAGCGCATCGACCGCTTCATCGAGCAGCACCGTGCGATGCTGAAATTCCGGCACCGTGAGTTGTGTCATTACGGAGCCTTAGAAAGAAAAATTGGAAAGTACATCGGGGGTGCCGGCATCGATCGCCTGCTGTTCTTTGTCGGCCAACTTGGCGGCATCCCATATTTCAAAGTGGCTGCCCATGCCGATCATCATGACTTCGCGCGCCAGTCCGACGGCGTTGCGCAATTCGGGCGAGATCAGCACGCGGCCGGCCGAGTCCAGCTCGACGTCGACGGCGTTGCCGAGGAAGATGCGCTGCCAGGCGCGCGCCGACATGGGCCAGGCGGCGATTTGCTGGCGGTGGCTTTCCCACACGGGACGGGGGAAAAACAGCAGGCAGCCATCGGGGTGTTTGGTCAGGGTCAAGCGGCCTTCGCATTGAATCGACAGCGCGTCACGGTGCTTGGCAGGGATAGACATCCTGCCTTTGGCATCGAGATTGATTGCGGACGCGCCTTGAAACACGGAAGACCTTTTTTTGAGCTTGGCTTGCGACGCTTGCGCATCACGATGAAAAGGGAAAATTTCCCACAAAAACACACTTTTTCACACAGTTGCCCACTTTAGAGGAAGCAAAGATAGTGGTCAAGCGGTTTCCGATTGGCAAAACAGGAATTTTATTAATGAAATTAAGGACTTAGCGCATATCGTTGAAGGAGTCTCAAATAAAAATATATCGATAAATTAGATACTTATGAAAGATAGTGAATGTGCTACCTCATCTGCACACATGTGTTTTCCTACCGTAAACATCGAAAAAAACGAAATCGGAAAATTGAATTTTTTACAGTTAGTTGACACATGACAATACTTTCGTCATCCAGGCACAACAGCAATCAGTCCCAGCGAAAGACTTGGTTTAAAGCAAAAGAAATTCGCCCATGGCGCGCATCGGCCCTGTTTTCCGGGGGCTGGCCTGCTGCGGGAAAACTATTTTTGCAATGCAGCAATTAATTGGAAGCAAGAAACTTTAACCAATTGTCCACTTTAGTTGTATATACAACTTTATCTTGATTGCTATATTTTTAGAAACAAAAAAAGCCCCGTTGCGGGGGCTTTTTTGGGCGGCGCGCAGCTGGCAAAACGCTGCGGCCGAGATACTCCCTGGCAAGCCAGGAAGCAGGAATTCAAGTGAAGCAGGCCGGTAGGCCGGATTTTGTTACGGCGCCTTCCCTTGCAGGTCGGCGCTATGACAGTCATTCCTCTAGGCGCCAGATTACTCGGGCGCTCAAGCTTTCTACCCGCACGCTCCGCGAGCAGCATCATCGCGTGCCTATTTGAAATTGCACCAGGTGGAGGTTACCGCGTTTCACCGTAACTTAATACGCTCGTCTCTGTGGCCCTATTCCTCGCCTTATACCTTGCGGCTTTCAGCGGACGGCCGTTAACCGTCACCCCGCTCTATGGAGTCCGGACCTTCCTCCCGCCAGCGCATTGCTGCGCCGGCCAGCGACTGTCTGGCCTGCTTCACCCGCCATTGTACCGCGCCGCAGCATGTTTCTGCAAAAAGGCCTGTGCAGGAACGACACCGCTCGCCGGGCCCCTCATCGGGCCACGGCCCGGGAGATTGTGTAATTCGGTGTCGCCATTTCAAAAGCCGGGCCAAATCGGCTCACATAGAATGGGGCAAGCTGCTTGCATGCAGGCGCATGCGCACCGCTTGCCCCACTTCTTTGCCACCCACTAGAATATAAAGAGCCGAACATGACGCAACAACCCCGTACCGGCGGCCAGATCCTGGTCGATGCCCTGCAGATCCACGGTGTCGACACCGCCTTTGGCGTGCCTGGCGAAAGCTACCTCGACGTGCTCGACGCCCTGCACGATTCGGGCATCCGCTTCATCATCAACCGCCAGGAAGGCGGCGCCGCCTTCATGGCCGAAGCCTACGGCAAGCTGACGGGCAAGCCGGGCATCTGCTTCGTCACGCGCGGACCGGGCGCCACCAACGCCTCGATCGGCGTGCACACGGCCTACCAGGATTCGACCCCTATGATCCTGTTCATCGGCCAGGTGGGCAACGATTTCATCGACCGCGAAGCGTTCCAGGAAATCGACTACCGCCGCATGTACGGCCAGATGGCCAAGTGGGTGGCGCAGATCGACCGCGCCGAGCGCATCCCCGAATACCTGGCGCGCGCCTTCCAGGTGGCCACCAGCGGCCGGCCCGGCCCCGTCGTGCTGGCCTTGCCGGAAGACATGCTCATTTCCATGGCGACTGTCGCCGACACGCGCGCCTACCAAGCCGTGCAGGCATCGCCATCGGATGCGCAACTGCAGCAGCTGCGCGCCATGCTGGCGACGGCCAAGCAGCCGCTGGTGTTGCTCGGCGGCACCACCTGGACGCCGCAGGCCTGCGCCGACCTGCAACAGTTTGCCGAAGCGAATCACTTGCCCGTCGCCTGCGCCTTCCGCTTCCAGGACTTGCTCGACAATGCACACCCGAACTACATCGGCGACGTCGGCATCGGCATCAACCCGAAACTGGCCGCGCGCGTGAAAAATGCCGACCTGGTCATCGCCATCGGGCCGCGCCTGGGCGAAATGACGACGGGCGGCTACACCCTGTTCGACTCGCCCGTGCCGCGCCAGCGCCTCGTGCACATCCATACGGATGCCGAAGAGCTGGGCAGCGTCTACCAGGCTGAGCTGATGATCAACAGCGGCATGCCGCAGGTCTGCGCCATGCTGGCCGCCATGGCCCCCGTCGATGCTTCCGCATGGAAACATACGCCGGCCGAAGCCAAAGCCGAGCTGGCCGCCTACCAGGAGCAGCCGCCCATCTTCCAGGATGGCCAGGCGCCGCTGGACCTGTGGCAAGTCACGCAGGACATCATGGCGCAGGCGCCCCTGGATACCATCCTGACGAATGGCGCCGGCAATTACGCCTCGTGGGCGCACCGTTTTTATCGCTACGGCGGCATGCGCACGCAACTGGCGCCGACGAATGGCGCCATGGGCTACGGCGTGCCGTCGGGCGTGGCGGCGAAGATCGTGCACCCGGAGCGCACCGTCATCACCTTCGCCGGTGATGGCGAGTACATGATGAATGGCCAGGAACTGGCCACGGCAGTCCAATACCAGGCGGGCGTGGTCATCATCGTTTTCAACAACCAGATGTTCGGCACCATCCGCATGCACCAGGAACGCGACTACCCGGGCCGCGTGTCGGGCACGACCCTGCACAACCCGGATTTTGCGGTGCTGGCGCAGGCGTATGGCGCGCATGGCGAAGTGGTGAATACAACGGAAGAGTTCGCCCCTGCCCTGCAACGGGCGCTGGCGCACGCCAGGACCAACAGCTTGCCGGCCCTGATCGAACTGCGCTACGACGGCAACCTGATCACGCCGAACGCGACCCTGGCCACCATCCGCGCGAATGCGGAAAAGGCGCAAGCGGCAAAATAAGCCACTGGCAAGGCTGAAAATGGCAAAGGCCCGGTCGATACCGGGCCTTTTTCATATGCAAATCACAACAACTCAGGCGGCAGGCGCCTCGGTGCCGTCTTGCGCCGGCACCTGCGCTGGCGCTTCCGGCAGCGGCGGACATGGCGTGCAGTTTTTCAGCGGACGGCCGAAATCGCGCACGCGGCTCAGCTTCATGGGCATGCGCACATTGCCGCCGCAATAATCGCCTTCCAGGGTCAGGGTCTGACCATCTTTGGAAAACTTGCCGACGATGGTGCGTTCCTCGCTGTCGGCGCTGGCGATGGTGAAGTCGAAGGCGCCCGTGGCGGCATCGAGGTTGACGTCGTTGGCCACGATAGGCCAGCTCAGGGCGCCGGCCGTGAATTCATAGATGACGGAATCGGCCTCGGCAAAGCGGTGCAGGGTCACGCGCTGGCCGCCGATTTCGCCGCTATCCTTTTGCAGGCACAGATCCGAGTAGACGGCCACGCCGTAGCGTTCCAGTCCGGCCGGCTTCTTGCCCTTGACGGCGGCGGCAACGGCGCCCGCGGCGCCAGCGAACAGCAGCGCGGCCAGCATGGCGGCCAGGCGCGGCGATGGGTATGAAGACATGGCATTCCTTTACTTGAGTAACGGCGTCATTATAACTGGCGCCGCACATGCAAAAACGCGCCGCCAGGCCGAAGCCAGACAGCGCGTTTCCTTGCTTGCAGCATCCCCGAAGGGATGCCGTAGCGGTACTAAGCTTCGCTTGCGCGAATATTAGAACGAGTGACGAACACCAACGTTGAAGGCTTTGTCGCCCGTACCAACATTGCTGTTGTTACCAACGGTGTAGCCAGCGTTGTTTTTGTTCGAGATCTTGGCGTACGAAGCGTAGGTGCTGGTGCGCTTCGACAGAGCGTACGAGTAGCCCAGTGCGAACTGGTTCGCATCGGCGTTCAGGCCCGATTTGTCGTTCACGTGGATAACCGAAGCCATCACGGTGCCGGCTGGACCAACTGGTACCGTTGCGCCGATCAGGGCGGTGGTGCTGTCATCGCTGGTCTTAGCCGAGGTGTAGTTGAATGCATTCAGGTCGCCGTTGTTACGCAGCGAGCTGTTTGCACCTTTGTTGATGCCGTAGGCAGCGTACGCTTTCGCTACTGCGAAGTCGTAGTTTGCGGCTACCAGCCAGTTGCGTGCGCTACCGCTTTCGACAACAGCGGTGTGAGCATTGTTCGCTACGTCGTTCGACGTGGTGTTGTATGCCAGGCGTGCATTCAAAGGACCGTTCGAGTAGCCAACCGACGCGCCGATTTGACGACCGATTTTGCTCGACAGTGCATCTTCGTTGCCTTTGTTGGCAGCGCTGTACGAAACGTCAGCATCGAAGCCGCTGAAGTTAGGCGACGAGTACATTACGGTGTTGCTGGTACGGGTCGTGTTCGCTGGGAACAAGTTCTTAGCGGAACCAGCGTAGCCAACTGCGAATGGATCAGCAACTTTCGACAGGGTGTTGTACCAAGGGGTGTATTGACGACCCAGGGTCAGGGTACCGGTCGTTTTGCTGCTCAGGCCTACGTAGGCTTGACGGCCGAACAGGCCTTCGTTAGCGTTTTGCGCGCCGGAATCAACGTTGAAACCCGATTCCAGAACGAACAGTGCCGACAGGCCGCTGCCCAGATCTTCGGTGCCTTTGAAGCCCAGACGGGAAGCCGAAGCTACGCCGCTGTCGATTTTGTTAACGTTGCCGTTAACACCGCCGCGCTCGCTGACGAAACCAGCGTCAACGGTACCGTAGATAACAACGCTCGATTGAGCTTGGGCTACGCCAGTGGCTGCTGCCAGAACTGCCAGGGTGATCAGAGTTTTTTTCATTGCGATTTCCTTTAATTTTGAAGCAAAAAGTAATACAGCCTATGCATCTCGAGCTGCGCTCTAGCAGAGCGCTTTTTATGAGTGAGGGCAAGGTCTCCACCTGCCACATTGCTGTTCCGGTCAGGGGAACAATTCATATCGGTATCGGCACGCTATTGCACCGATAAGCTTGAAGGCTGCAGAGCGACCGTATTTTCGTGCGCCGGTTCGGTGCTCAAAGGGCACCGGAAGCGGCACTATAACGACCGTTTCACATTCCATCAAGTTCCAACATGTTACTTCCGGTACCAGGCCGAGGGCTTTTTCAGGCATCCCGACCATCGCCAACCGTACTACGCGACAGAGCCAGTGCCCCTTGCCAACCAATGCATTGGCCTGATTGACCATTCCATCATAGCGCATGCCTAGTCGACACCCGTTGTATTAGTGCAACAGTATCAGGCGCATGATGAAAACGTCAACATGCTTCACCCATCATTTACCGTCCACGACTTACACGACAAAGCGTGCAATTTGTAAGGTGATAATGGATAAACGGGACGAAGCATACACGGCATCGCCAATGTTTGCTGCCGGACGCACAAAAACGGGAAATTTTGCGCCCTGTTTTGGTGCGTTGCCGCATTATTCAGGGGCGTAGGCGCCAATTCCGACGTCGGCGCAAGAATCAGAAAAATAGGCAGAGTATCAACACAATTACTGACTTTCCGGTAATTTAAATTGCTCACATAGAAATGTTTTCCATGTTTTCCAGTCAACGCCACAGCGCGCCGATTTGAACGGATGAGGACGACTCTTGCTTGCAAATTGCACATCAGTTGAAACAATTTCTTACAATGTTGCCTTCTCAATATTTTGACATATTTGTGTCAAAAAAACGACACATTGACCGAAATCAAGTTTTCCGCAGCCCCATTCCACACAATTTACTTTTTCTTTTTCACATTTTTTGCTTAAAAGCATCAAGAAACAGCTTAACGCTGGCCTGCGCGCCGCAGCATGCGCATGAAAGGGCCCAGCAAAGGCAGCTTTTCATACAATTCTTCCGCGACATCCCAATAATCGCGGTGCAAGACCACCCGTCCCAGCGCATCGAAACGCACATGTGTTGCGCCACGAATACATTGTTCGCCAGATACCAGGCGTTTCATGCGAAAGCGAAACTCCCACGTCAGGAAGGCTTGCTGCCCCTGCCCCATACTTTCCAGCACGACAAACCGGGGCGCATCGACTTGCACGAACATATGCTCGAAGATGGCGAGGATGGCGGCATGGCCCGCCACCTCATTGAACGGGTCCTTGAAAAGAGCGTCCGGCGCATACACGGCGCCCAGCTGCGCCAGGTTTTCGATGCTCAGGTGTTCGTAAAACGCCACCAGGCGCGCCAGCGGGCCATCCATGCTTGCGCTCATAGTCCCGTCACCTTGCGGATCAGCCAAAAATAGGCGCGGTACGGCAACAGCCGTGCCAGGCGCATGGTATTCGTGAAGCGTTTGGGGAAATGGATGTGGAACTGGCCCCGCTCAATGCCGTCGAGCATGGCGGCGGCCGCATCCTGCGCCGTCATCAGGGCCGGCATGGTGAAATCGTTGTCTGCCGTCAAGGGCGTGGCGACAAAACCCGGGTTGATCTGATACACGCCGATGCCGCGTGGATGCAAATCCAGGTACAGCGACTCCGTCAGGTTGATCAGCGCCGCCTTGCTGGCGCCATACGCGAGCGCCTTGGGCAAGCCGCCATAGCCGGCCACCGAAGCAACGATGCCGATGCCGCCACTGCCCTGGCGCAACAGCCACGGCAAGGCTTGTTCCAGGCAATGGAAGACGCCGCCCACATTCAGGGCCAGCAAGCCCTGGGCCGCCTCCAGGTCAAAACTATCGGCGCGCATGGCTTGATAGCCGCCAGCCACCACCAGGATCAGGTCGACGTGCGGCCACTGCTGCATGAGTTCGGCGCACGCGGCCCGCACTTGCGCGGGCTGAGTGATATCGAGCGGCAAGGCCTGCGCCAGCGGCTGTCCCTCGCACAGCTGCTCCAGGCTGGCGCGATGGCGGGCCGACAGGGCCACGCAGGCGCCCTGCTGCAGCAGCAAGGTGGCGCAGGCGGCGCCGATGCCGCTGGACGCACCGATGATCCACACGCGCTTGCCGGCCCAGCTGGTGATCTTGCGATTCATGGGGCCGCCTGCGGGCGTTTGCTGAACGATAAAGTGACGGCGCCCAGGCTGAAACCGAACTTGCTCATGGCGGCGCGGTTGAGCATGACCTTGTCATCCATCAGGAACATCCAATCCTCGAAGTCGACGTGATACACGGTGCCATCGACGGGCAAGGCCAGCACGTATTGCCAGCGCAGCGCATTGCCGGCCACTTCGCCGACAGCTTCCCCGATGACGTCGGGCGCCGTGCCGATGAAGCGTCCGGGCGCCGTCTTGCGCAGGGTCCACACGCGGCGCTGCCTGCTGCCGTCGGCATACGTGAAATCTTCGTCCAGCGTGCCCGTCTCGCCCGCCCAGCTGGCGCGCATCACCACCGTGAAGCGTTTCACGACCTTGCCGGAGCGGTCCTGGAAGATGCCGTGGGCGTCCAGCGTGCCGTTGAAATACTGCTGCAAGTCCAGTTTCGGCAATTCCTGCGCGTACATGACAGGCAGGGGCGGCGTGGAGCAGGCGGCCAGCGCCAGCAGCAAGGCCGCCGCCGTCATGCCGCGTGTATACAATGTCATGAGGCGCATGCGTGATTCTCCCGATGTTCGCTATGTTCGCTATATATATGTTGCAGGGGCGCGCGCCACAGCAGCAGCGCCGCCAGCAGTTTCAATATGCAGGGCAGCAAGGCGTACGCGGCGGACAGGGCCGGCAAGCCGCAGCTCCTCCCGGGCACATAGCCAAGCCATGCCAGCAGGGGCAAGGCGATGCCGGCCGCCAGCGCCAGGCTCATTTGCACGCCCCAGTTCCACCAGCCGAAATACGCCGCTTCATGCCGCCCGGCATGGCCAGCCGCGCCGATCAGCCCCGCCAGCAAGGCCGGCGGCAAGGCCAGGTCCGCACCCAGCGCCAGGCCCGACAGCAGGCAGATGGCGGCAAAACCCCAGACGGCGCCCGCGCCCAGGCCATACGCCCAGACAAACACACTGGCGGCCAGCAGCATGGCGCCACCCCAGGCGCGCGCCTCGCCAAAGCGGCGCGCCAGGGCTACCCACACGGGCATCGAGGCGGCCGCCGCGCAAAAGTAGACGATCAGGAAGGGGCCAGCGTAGTGGCCCAGGCGCAGATAATCGCCGGCAAAGAACAGGAACAGGGTGGCGGGGATGGCGGCGGCCACGCCATTGACGAGCAAAACAGCGAACAGCCAGCGGAACGCGCGCTGGCGCAATGGCAGCCGCCAGCCGCCACGGGACGCTGCCGCCGTGACGGCGGACAAGGCCGGACGCGGCGCGCGCGCCAGCAGCAGCGCGCCCGCCGCCAGCAGGCAGGCGGCAAAGGCCAGCGACAAACCGTCATAGCCAAGCACGGAAGTCAGCCCGGCCGCCAGGATCACGCCAAGCAAGCCGCAGCCTTCGCGCACGGCCGCCACGCGCGCCCGCTGCGTGGGCGCCTGGCTCAGGGCCGCGCCCCAGCTCTGGTGCGCGATGCCGGCCAGGCCATAGGCGGCGTAGACGAGCAGCAAGGCGGCCAAAAACCAGGCCAGGGTGGCCGCTTCCTGCATGGCGGGCGGATGAAACAGGGCGCCAAAGCCCAGCAGCAGCAAGGGCAGCGCGGCGCCGACATACACGGCATAGCTGCGCCCGCCACGCGCCATCCAGGCCCCCAGGGCCGGATCGATGAAAGCGGCGGCGATGCGGGCCGCCAGCAGCACGGCGCCGATCTGCGCCAGGTCAAGACTGCTGCGCTGCGCATAAAACGGCGCCACATAGATATAGATGGGCAGCGCCAGCATGGCCAGCGGCAAGCCGAACAAGCCATAGCTGAACAGGGCGGGCAAGGTCAACGCGCTGGCCCCGGCGTTCATGGCAGCGGCGCCGCACTCTGCAGCAAGGCCGCGCGCAGCTTGGGCGCCGTCGACTCGGGCGACAGCCAGATGGCAAAAAACGCGCGCGCGAAATCGCCATCGCTCACATCGGCCAGCACCTTGCCATCGAGATAAAAGCGCACGCCGGGCGCGATGCCGGCCCGGTAGACGCCCGCGATGCGCTGGTCCTCCTTGACGTCAGGAAAGATACGCTGCATGGTGGACAGCCAGGCCAGGCGCTGCTCCGGCGTGCCGGCGCCGATTTTCTGCATCTGTTCATAGCTGGCCTCGGCGATCTTCTTGCCGTCGAGCGAACGCGCGTAGCGCAATTCCAGCGCAAACGGCGCCGTTGCCGACGCCGCGCCCTGGTAGCCCTGCGGTCCTACCCACAGTTGTGCCCGATAAATACGCATGCCGAACCACGTGTATTCGCCCTCGCCCGCCAGCCGGGCCTCGGGCACGTCGGCGGCGACAAAGTCCGGCGGCGCGGCCGCGGCACTGGATATGCTCAACGACAACACGATAATGGCAAGCCAGCGGCGCATGGTCAGTCCTTGATCAGGGTAAATTGCATCACATCCGTGTTGTGCGCCTGGAAGGCGGCCTCGCAGTATGCGAGGTAAAACTCCCAGGTCAGCAGGAAACGGCCATCGAAACCCTGCCTTTCCAGCGCCGTGCGCCGGGCCAGGAAGCTGGCGCGCCACTGGCGCAGGGTTTCCGCGTAATCGAGGCCAAAGCGGAAGGCGTCCACCACGCGCAAGCCCTGCGCCTCGGCGGCGCGGCGAAATTCCATCGGTGACGGCAGCATGCCGCCCGGGAAGATGTATTGCTGGATGAAATCCGTGCTCTTGCTGTAGCGCTCGAACAAGTCATCGGCGATGACGATGGTCTGGATGCAGGCGCGTCCGCCCCGCTTCAGGTTGCGCGCCACGCAGGCGAAATAGCCGGGCCAGTAGCTTTGCCCCACGGCTTCGAACATTTCGATCGAGGCGATGGCGTCGTACTGGCCATGGCTGTCGCGGTAATCGCACAGCTGCAAGTCGGCCTGCGCCGCCAGCCCCGCATCCCGCAGGCGCTGGCGCGCATACGCCAGTTGCTCGGTCGACAAGGTCAAGCCCGTCACATGGGCGCCATAGCTGCGCGCCGCCGTTTCCGCGAAACCGCCCCAGCCGCAGCCGATTTCCAGCACCTTGGCGCCTGGCTGCAGCTGCAGCTGGTCCGCGATGCGCCGGTATTTGGCTACTTGCGCCTGCTCCAGGCCGGCGCCTTCGGTAAACAGGGCGCTCGAATACGTCATCGACGGGTCCAGCCACAGCTGATAGAAGGCGTTGCCGATGTCGTAATGGGCGTGGATATTCTTCTTGCTGCCGGCGCGCGAATTGCGGTGCAGCAGATGGCGCACTCTATATAAGAGGTTGCCCCACCAGTTGCCGTAGATCAAGGATTCGATCTGTGCGCGGTTGCGTATCATCAATTCGATCAGGCCCGGCAAATTGTCCGTGCGCCAGTCGCCGGCGATAAACGTTTCCGCGAAGCCGATGTCGCCCGAGCGCAGCACGGCGGAACACAGGCGCCAGTTGTGCAAGTCCAGGGTGACGGGCTGGCTGCCGTCGCCGTACAGCAAGACGCTGCCGTCCGGCGTGCGCAGACGCAGGGCGCCATATTGCAGTTTTTGCAGCAGGCGCACGATCATGCGCGCGCTGGCGGGCATGTCCAGATGCACGGGGCATACGCTGCTGCGCGCATGCAAGCCGGTCGGCAGGGAATCGGAACTCATCGGGACACCTTTTCTTGTGGGGGAAGGGGTTTGCTGAAAAACGGCACGCGGCGCAGCCACAGGCGCAAGGCTTGCCAATGGATGCGCGCCATCACGCCGAACGTCATCAGGGGGTAGCGCAGCAAGGCCCAGGCGATGGCGCCATCGCGCAAGGGCTGCGCCGTGCCGGACAAGCTCGTCTGGAGCAATGGGCCGTCGAGGTCGTCGTAATCGACCCGGGCCAGGTGGCGCTCGCCGCCCTGCTCGCTGTTGCGCAGGAAACGGAAGCGGTAATGGCCTTCCACCTTGCAAAATGGCGACACATGGAAAATTTTGCTGGCTTGCAATTCGCTGCCATAGGCGATGGGCCCGCCCTGCTCGAGCAGGTACAGGTGGCGCTCGCCGAAGGTATTGCGCACGTCGCAGACCACGGCCCGCAAGGAGCCATCCGGGCGGTGGCAAAACCAGAAGCTGACGGGATTGAAGACGTAGCCGAACATGCGCGGCATGGTTTGCAGCCAGATTTCGCCGCCGGCATCGACCACGCCGTGCTGGCGCAGCAAGCCGTCGATCCAGTCCAGCAGCGGCGTGGTTCCGTCACCATGGTCGCCGTCGCGGAAGGACAGCAGATTGGCGCCATTGCGCGAAATCAGGCGTGCCGGGAAATCCTGCATCCCCATGCTGCGCAAGGGCAGGCGCAGATAAAACATGCCGTAAGCAAAGGCATGCACGCGCGGGCGCAGGCGCGCATGGCGCACCCGCCCCAGGCACAGCTGGGGCTGCGGCTGGGACGGCTGAGTGCGATCACGCGGCATGGCCGAGCTCCGCCGCCGCCATGCCGTTCAGCGCTTCGGCCACCGCCAGGCCCGACTTCAAGCCGTCTTCATGGAAACCATAGCCCGTCCAGGCGCCCGCAAACCACGTGTGCTGCGCGCCCTGGAAAGCGGCCAGGCGCGCCTGGGCGGCAATGGCCGCGCCATCGAACACGGGATGCGCGTAGGAAAACTCGTCGATCACCTTGGCCGGATCGGGTTCGTCGAGCGGATTGAGCGAAACGAGGACGGGCGTATTGAAGGGCAAGGGCTGCAACTGGTTCAGCAAATAGTGCACGCACACTTGCGGCGCCTCGCCTTGCGCGGCCGGCCTGCCCTGGTAATTCCAGGCCGACCAGGCGCGGCGGCGCCGCGGCAGGCAGGACGCATCCGTATGCAGCACTGCCCGGTTCGGCTGGTAGCGCACGGCTTCGAGCACGCCGCGTTCGTCGTCGCGGATGTCCGCCAGCAGGGCCAGCGACTGGTCGCTGTGGCAGGCCAACACCACGTGGTCGGCATGTTCGACGCCGGCGGCCGTGTGCAGTTCGATCATGCGCGCGCCGCCGTGGGCTTGGCGGCGCACGGCCAGCACGGGGCACGCCAGGCGCTGCTGCGGGATGCCCGCCAGCAGTTTTTCCACGTACACGCGCGCGCCGCCCCGCACCGTGCGCCACTGGGGCCGGTCGCTCACTTGCAGCAAGCCGTGGTTGTGGCAGAAACGGATGAAGGTGGCCAGCGGAAAGGCCAGCATCTGGCGCGCCGGGCACGACCAGATGCAGGCGGCCATCGGGAGCAGATACCAGTGGCGGAACTCGTCGCCATAGCCGTGCAGGTCGAGGAACTCGCCCAGCGGCATGGCCGGCGCCGGCACGCTGGCCGTCGCCAGCGCGCTGGCTTGCCGGTTGAAACGCAGGATGTCGCGCAGCATGCGCAGGAAGGCGGGGCGCAGCAGATTGCCGCGCTGGGCAAACACGGTATCCAGATTGGCGCCCGCCCATTCCAGCACGCGGGCGCCGGACGAGGTGCCCAGCGGCATCTTCACGGAAAACGACATGTCGCTGTCGGCCGCCTCGACACCGAGTTCGTCAAACAGTTGCACCAGGTGCGGATAGGTGGCGTGGTTGAAAACAAGAAAACCCGTGTCGACGCCATGCGTGACGCCATCGAGCGTGACATCGACAGTATGGCTGTGGCCGCCAAAGTAGTCGCCCGCCTCGTACAAGGTGACATCCTGGCCCGCCTGCGCCAGGCGATAGGCACACGACAAACCGGCAATTCCCGCTCCGACGACAGCGATTTTCATAACAGTATCCGTATCAAGTTTGTCCAGGACAAATCAATATTCAATCAAATATTGATTTATGTCAATGAGGGCGCGAGCCGCTCAGAAACTTATACGCGGACCATTTCCAATCGGATTCAGCTATTTGGCCCCGGGGCGGCGGAAGGCGTAAAATGCATGCCACGTTCTTCCGCAAGCGAGCAAAAAACCTGGTATGGATACTGACCTGCAAGCACTGCCCCTCCCTACCGCCTTCAGCATCAGCGACGTCGAGCGCGATACGGGGCTGGCCAAGGAAACCTTGCGTGTCTGGGAGCGCCGCTACGCCTTTCCCCAGCCCCAGCGCGACGCCTTCGGCGAACGCAGCTACCCGGCCGAGCAAGTGCAAAAATTGCGCATGGTCAAGCGCCTGCTGGATCTCGGATTTCGTCCGGGCAAAATCATGCAGCACAGCACTGTACAACTGCAGCAACTGGCCAGCGCCGGCAGCGCGGCGCCGCCCGCGCCGCAACCGCAGCTGGCGCATTACCTGGCCCTGTGCCGCGGCCACCAGATGGCGGAACTGGGCGAGGCCCTGCGCCAGGCGCTGGCCGTGCTGGGCTTGAAAAGCTTCACCATCGACGTCATCGCGCCCCTGACGGGCATGGTGGGCGAAGCGTGGGCTTGCGGCGACCTGGCCGTGTATGAAGAGCATCTGTATAGCGAAACCTTGCAGACGGTAATGCGCCACGCCATTTTTTCCCTGCCGCAAGCAAGCAGCCCGTCCACGCGCACGCCGCGCATCGTCCTCAGTACCTTGCCGCAGGAGCGCCATGGCCTGGGGCTGCTGATGGCCGAGGCGCTATGCGCGGCGGCCGGCGCCCATTGCATGTCGCTGGGAGTGGAAACGCCGCTGACGGACATCGTCGCGGCTGCCCGCGCGCAGCGGGCCGACATCGTGGCGCTGTCGTTTTCCAGCGCCAGCAAGCAGCGGCAAACGCGCGACAGCCTGCAGCAGTTGCATGCAAGCTTGCCAGCAAGCATGGAATTGTGGGCTGGCGGACGCAGTCCCGTGCTGTACAAGCAGCCGCCCTCCTTTCTGCACGTGCTGGACTTGCGGCAAGTCGACGAAAGCATCGCCGACTGGCGCCGCCGCCATCAGGCGCTGGCCCTGCAAACCCATTGATCCGGCTGGAAAGCGCGGCAACTGCGGCGATCTCCGTGGATAGCCGCGCAATGTTGCCAATCGAACAGTAAAGCATGAAGGGCCGCGCGCGCTCTGGTAGAATAGCCCGTAACACAGTGTCCGGCGCCGCCGGGCCTTAGGTCAGCACCCGCCACCACACATCCATGTTTAGTTTCTTCAAGAAAAAACCCATCGCTCCCGAGGCTGCGCCAGCCGAGCCCCTCGCCCTTCCCGCCACGCCGCCCGCACCGCAGCCTGCCGCTACGCCCCTGAGCGGCGCACCGGCCGAGCTCGTGCCCGTGATCGTGGCCGCCGAACCCGAGAAAAAATCGTGGATGACGCGCCTGAAGGCGGGCCTGTCGAAAACCTCGAACACCCTGTCCGTGCTGTTCGTCGGCGCGAAGATCGACGACGCCCTGTACGAAGAACTGGAAGCGGCGCTGCTGATGTCCGACGCGGGCATCGACGCCACGGAATTCCTGCTCACGGAATTGAAGAAAAAGGTC
This sequence comes from Janthinobacterium sp. GW460-12-1-14-LB5, assembly GCF_059423585.1. NCBI lineage: Bacteria > Pseudomonadati > Pseudomonadota > Betaproteobacteria > Burkholderiales > Oxalobacteraceae > Janthinobacterium > Janthinobacterium sp. GW460-12-1-14-LB5. The sequence goes on from NZ_JBWKYD010000006.1 coordinate 64,820, forward strand.
AAGGAAGACAAGCTGCTCGACGCGGCCGCCGTCAAGGCCGCGCTGAAAGTGCTGCTGATCGAGCTGCTGAGCCCGCTGGAAAAGCGCTTCGAGCTGGGCCGCCACAAGCCGCTGGTGATGATGATTTCCGGCGTGAATGGCGCCGGCAAGACCACCACCATCGGCAAGCTGGCCAAGCACATGCAGTCGAATAACCAGTCCGTGCTGCTGGCCGCGGGCGATACCTTCCGCGCCGCCGCGCGCGAGCAGCTGATGGTCTGGGGCGAGCGCAACAACGTCACCGTGATTTCGCAGGAATCGGGCGACCCGGCCGCCGTGGCCTACGATTCCGTGCAATCGGCGAAGGCGCGCGGCATCGACGTGGTCATGGTCGACACGGCCGGCCGCTTGCCGACGCAGTTGCACCTGATGGAAGAATTGAAGAAAATCAAGCGCGTGATCGGCAAAGGCATGGAGGGCGCACCGCATGAAACCCTGCTCGTCATCGACGGCAACACGGGCCAGAACGCCCTCACGCAAGTAAAGGCCTTCGACGATGCCCTGCAGCTGAGCGGCCTGGTGATCACCAAGCTGGACGGTACCGCCAAGGGCGGCGTGCTGGCGGCGATCGCCCGCGTGCGCCCCGTGCCCGTGTACTTCATCGGCATCGGTGAGAAAATTGAAGACTTGCAGCCCTTCGTGGCTGCCGAATTTGTCGAAGCGCTGCTCGGATAAGCCCATACATGATTGAATTTCAGCACGTCTCCAAGCAATACTCCCCCGACGCCGTGGCGCTCAGCGACATTTCGCTCAGTATTGCCAAAGGCGAGCTGGTCTTCCTGGCCGGCCCGTCCGGCGCCGGCAAGTCCACCCTGCTGAAAATGATTGCCGCCATGGAACGCCCCACGTCGGGCAAGCTGATCGTCAACGGCCAGGACATGGCGAAGATCAAGCCGGCCGGCGTGCCCTTCCTGCGCCGCAACATGGGCCTGATCTTCCAGCAGCAAAAATTACTCAACGACCGCTCCATCCTGGCCAACGTCATGCTGCCGCTGCTCGTCGTCGGTGCGCATAAAGTTGCTGCCGAGCAGCGCGCACGCGCCGCACTCGACAAAGTCGGGCTGCTCGACCGCGCCATGGCGCGTCCGCTGTCGCTGTCGGGCGGCGAGCAGCAGCGCGTCTCGATTGCGCGCGCCATCGTCAACCGGCCGCAGATCATCCTGGCCGACGAACCGACGGCCAACCTGGACCGCGCCAGCGCCAACAAGGTGCTCGACGCCCTCAAAGCGTTTCACTCGGTGGGCGTGACCTGCCTCATTTCCAGCCATGACGAACAGATGCTCGACGCCGCCGCCCGCGTGATCCACCTGAAGAACGGCCAGCTGGTCGCCATCGACAAGGCCACGCAGGCCCCCGTGTTCGCCCCGCCCGATCCTGATTTCGCCCCCTCCCCCGATGCGGACGACGCGCAGGGAGAGCAGGCATGAGAGGCTGGTTCCGCCAACACCGCTTCGCGCTCGGTTCGGCGCTGATTCACTTGCGCAAGTCGCCGGGCGGCTTCCTGTTGAACGTGCTCGTCGTCGCTATCGCCCTGTCGCTGCCGTTCGCCGGCTTGACCATGCTCGACAACGTGCGCCCCATGTCGGAACAGATGTCCGTCGACCCGGAAATCAGCGTCTTCCTGAAGATCGACACGCCGCGCGAGCAAGCCGTGGCCCTGGCCAGCGCCATGCGCAAGATCGTCGGCGAGCAAAAGGCGAAGATCGTCTTCATCCCGCGCGAACAGGCGCTCGACACGCTGAAAAACAAGAACGGCCTGGCCGACGTGCTGAGCACCCTGGGCGACAATCCCTTGCCCGACAGCTATGTGCTGAAACTCGACGCCTTCAGCAGCGCCAGCGAGGCGCAGGATGTCGATGCCGTGGCGGAACAGCTGCGCCATCTGCCCGGCGTGGAATCGGCGCAAGTCGATTCGGCCTGGGTCAAGCGCCTGGCGGCCCTGCTGGGCGTGCTGCGCCTGGTGCTGCTGCTGCTGGCCATCACCCTGGGCGTGGCCGTCATCGCCGTGGTCTTCAATACCATCCGCCTGCAGGTGATGCAGCAGCGCGATGAAATCAGCATCTCGAAACTGATCGGCGCGACCGACACCTTCATCCACCGCCCCTTCTATTACACAGGCGCCCTGCTGGGCCTGTGCGCGGGGGCGCTGGCGCTGGGCGCCGTGGCGCTGGCCTTGCAGCCGCTCAATACCGCGATTGCCGAGTTTGCCCGCCTGTACGCGTCCGAATTCCAGCTGGTGCCGCTGGCGCCGCTGCCGATGGCCGGCTTGCTGGCCGTCAGCGCCGGCCTCGGTCTGATCGGCGCCTTCCTCTGCGTGCAGCGCCACCTGGCGCGCCTGAACTGACCTTCCCTTCCATGGCGGCGCCTGCGGTGCCGCCATGCGCCTCGCCATCCCCATCTGCTGTTATCTTGATATTTAGCAAGTATTCTTAAGGTTCGCTTCAGCCAGAGCCCGTAGACTAGCCATGTTGTCGTAAAGCGGCCTGCAGCGCTGTTCAGACATATTTATCAAACATTAAATCATCATAGTATTTAGGCTATCAGGACGATTAAATGTGCCGATTGGCACTCTCAGGCAGAGAGTGCTAATATAGGGACATACCAACAGCAGAACCGCCATGGACGCCAGATGAAGATGGTGCCGCGGTCTGCAAAGTGCAAGACCGAATACGCAAAACAGAACAGACAATCGGGCCACGTCGTGTGACGTGGCCAACTGGAACAAAGCAAGATTACGAGGGAGAAAACATGACTATGATGTCCGCAACATCCGCATTGGTTCCGACCAAAAGTAATGCGCTGGGCCTCGGGTTCACTGGCAATCTGGGCAATATTGACGCCTATATTTCGGCCGTGAACCGTCTGCCCATGTTGACCCACGACGAAGAAATTTCGCTGGCGAAACGCCTGCGCGAAAAAAATGACCTGGCCGCCGCGCAAGAGCTGGTGCTGTCGCACCTGCGCCTGGTGGTCTCGATTGCCCGCGGCTATCTGGGCTATGGCTTGCCGCACGCCGACCTGATTCAGGAAGGCAATATCGGCTTGATGAAAGCCGTGAAACGTTTCGATCCGGACCAGGGCGTGCGCCTGGTGTCGTACGCCATGCACTGGGTGAAAGCCGAGATGCATGAGTACATCCTGAAAAACTGGCGCCTGGTCAAGGTCGCGACGACGAAGGCGCAGCGCAAGCTGTTCTTCAACCTGCGCAGCCACAAGACGGGCCTGGACGCGATGACGCCGAAACAGATCGATGCGCTGGCCAAGCTGCTCGACGTGAAGCGCGAAGAAGTGATCGAGATGGAAACGCGCTTGAGCGGCCGCGACATCGCCCTGGAATCGCCGACCGACGATGAAGACGACAAGTTTTCGCCGATCGCCTACCTGTCGTCGGAGCAAAGCGAACCGACCAAGGTGCTGGAAGCGGAACAAGTGACGCGCCTGCAATCGGAAGGGCTGGAAACGGCCTTGTCCAAGCTGGACGCCCGTTCGCGCCGCATCATCGAAGCGCGCTGGCTGGCCAACGACGATGGTTCCGGCGCCACCCTGCACGCCCTGGCGGAAGAGTTCGGCGTATCGGCCGAGCGCATCCGCCAGATCGAAGTGGCGGCGCTGAAAAAAATGAAGGGCGCCCTGGCGGCGTATGTCTGAGCGGCGCCTGCCGCCTGAAGCTCAAAATGCCGCTGCGTCACACGAAGCGGCATTTTTTTTATGAACGCTAGGCTTCAAGGGCGTGACGATGAGCAAGCGAGATGCACTCACCGCGGCATTATTTAATTGCCAAGTACGTGTCCTGCACGAGACCACGCCAAGTCAATTCTTGTTAAATGGACATGTGCTCGATACTGCCGCGTTTGCAAAACTGACCGGAGCGCCCGACGGCAGCTACATGCTGCCCGTCATCACGTCAGGCGGCGATCTTGAAATCGAAGTTGCCCATGACGATATTATTGAAACGATGCAACGTACGGTACAGCAAAGCGCGGACGGCTTTCAGCTTGTCAGTAACGATATTTTAGTCATCAAGAAAGAGTTCAGAGGCTTGGGCATCGCCATCCGAAGTTTTGCGATCGAAGCAAGGGAAGCGCAACGCCTGGGTATCGCTAAAATCAAGGCTCTGGCGGCAGGGAAAGTCGGCGATGAATTCAGCGGCTGGTATCTGTGGGCCAGGGCCGGCTTCCAGGCGGACCTGGACGCCGCCGAACGCGCGCAGCTTGCCGGTGAAACCGCGCCTGCGCTGCGCTCGGCCCGTACCTTGCACGACTTGATGCGCACGCCGGAAGGCGTCGACTGGTGGCGCAGACATGGACGGGGACGCCAGGTCGAGTTTGACCTCGCGCCTGCGAGTGCCCATTGGGATATACTGCATCTGTATCTGGCTGAAAAAGGTGTGATCATATGAATACCACCAAGAAAATCATCAATCTCAATGAGATTCTTCAGGCAAAAACCGAGGAAGAGATACAAGCTCGGCTCGCAGAGATGCAAACCCGCCGGCCGGCAGGAGCACCGCGCATCGCCGCGCTCAAGCGCACGTCACCGGAGCAGTTCAACGTGGCCGTGCCCGGACTGCCCAAGGATGCACTAAAAAAGCGTTTGCTCGACGCCATTAAAAAGTTGCCGCCGCACGCGACGGTGAGGCCCAGCGGTCTTGACGCGGCAATGGACAAACCCCGTACGAAACGGGCAAAAACCGTTTGATGTACGGGGGTGACGGACGCCCGTCGCTCAGGCAGCCAAGCCCTTGACGAGGACTTCGGCGACCAATTCATTCAGATCCGCGCCGCGTTCCTTGGCCAGGGTCTGCAATTGCAACACCAGATCGCTGTTCAGCTTGACGGCGAATGGCACCAGGCCCAGGGCCTGATCGCGCTTGCGCTGCTCGCGGCGGTCGACGACCACCGCTTCCTTACCGAATGCACCGGCGCCGGGAACATTCATCTTTCCCATCAGTTTCTTGGCATCGCTTTTGGCCAGGTCGGTTTTTTTCATGGTTGTTTCCTGATTTTCAAAACAGCCATTCTACGCAGTAATCGGCGCGCCGCGTGGCCGGCGCGTCAATTCATCCGCAGCGCGCCAATGGTGCGCCGGAAAAATATCATTTTGTTATTATCATTTTCATCCCATGCGTGCACGCCACGCGGGGGGACGCTCCAACTGAAAGGAAAAACATGGATTACCTACATCAATCGTACCGAACGTGGTTGCTCCCCCTGTTCCTCGCCTGCCTGGCCGTGCTGGCGGGCTGCGGCGCGGCCGGCAGCGCCGGCGACGCGGAAAATACGCCGCGCAGCGTCACCCACGTGCTGTCGCCGGGCGAACAGGTGGCCATCACGGCCACCGATACCCTGAAACTCGAGCGCGTCAACGACAGCCGCTGCCGCAAGGGCGCCGTATGCGTGTGGAAAGGCTACGTCAGCTACAGTTTCAGTTTGCTCAACAGCGCTGGCGCTACCGACATCGTGCTGTCCGAATCCATGCCCGGCGCGGCCAGTTCCGTCACCGTCAACCACCTGACGTTCACCCTGCTCGACGTCGACCCGGCCACGCCGCCGGCCCTCAACGCGGCCGAGCCCACCTACCGGGTCAAAGTAAAAATTACGCAGGGCGCGCTGCCCCGCTAAACGCTAGGCATCGTGGCGCTGGCGGCTGTCGGCGGGCGCCTGCTGCCGCTCCAGCATGCCGTAATCGCGCACCACGCCGGCGATGCGCAGCCGGTAATCGTCGAACACGCCGTGCCGGCCGGCCGACTGCGCCGCGCGGTGCGCTTCGAGCTGCCGCCACCGGGCCAGCGCCGCCTCGTCGCGAAAGAAGGACAGCGACAGCAATTTGCCTGGCTCGCTCAGGCTGCTGAAACGTTCGATGGAAATGAAACCGTCCACTTCATCGAGCAAGGGCCGCAGCGCGGCCGCCAGGTCAAGATATTGCTGGCGGCCATCGGCGCTGGGCCAGACTTCAAAAATCACGGCAATCATGCGTTGTCTCCTTGCGCAAACACGGGAATGCGGGCGTTCAGCGACGGCAGATAGGTCCACGCCAGCGGCATGCCTTCCAATGCACCGGCCCATGCCTGCAGGCAAGCCGTGGCGATGGTGTGCGCGATGGACTGCCCGGGACAGGCGTGGCGGCCATGGCCAAAACCCAACTCCGCATGGCCGGCGCTGGCCAGCACGACGACGATCATCTGCCCGGCCGGTATGCGCACGCCGTGCAATGCCACGGCATCGGCCGTGTAGCGGCGCGTGTTGTGGATGGCGGGATCATGCCGGCTGACCTCGCCCAGCATGGCCGGCCAGCGCTCGGGGGCGGCGCGCAGTTGCGCGAACAACTGCGGTTGCGCACGCAAGGCCACGATGGCATTGCCCAGCAAACCGGCCGTGGCGTCGCAGGTCTGCGACAGCAAGCCCACGAGGTTGGCCAGCATGCCGCCGCCCATGGCATCCGCCCCGGCCACGATGTCGTGCAGCACGCTGCCGGGCCGCGCGTCGCCCTCACGCAGCAAGGTGGTAAAACCTTGCAGCAAGGCATCGGCCGCTTCCTGCGCGCCTGCCAATTGTTCTCCATTGCTCAGCGGCGACAAACAGGCGACAAAGGCGCGCGTCCAGGCGGCCAGCGCCGGCCATTGCGCTGGCGCAAAGCCCAGCAAGTCCGCCATGGCGAACAGGGGCAATTCAAACATCGCGTCATTCAGCTGCGCGGCGCTGCCGGGAACGCGGCCGCCGGCAAGATCCACCACCCGTCCATGCAGGCGCGCCAAATCCGCCTGGCCCAGCGCCCGAGCCAGCACCTGTTTCGGCACGGCATGCCGCTCGCCATCGTTCATGCGCACCAGTTCGGCAAAAATCGCGCCGCACGGCGTGCCTGCCAGGTTCTGCGGCACGGCCTGGCCCGGCGGGCGCACGCGGCAAGCGGGATGCGCCAGCACGGCCTGCACGCCGGCCACGCCCGTCGCCAGCCAGCAATCGAGCTGCGCCTCGAAGCGCAGGGGCGGGCCGTCCGCCAGGCGGCGATAGTAGCCGTACGGCGCCACGTGGGTGACGGCAGAAAAAGGGTCGGCGGGATCGATAACAAAGTCGGCGAGCGGCATGCGCATTCCATTGCAGTGAAGTGGGGACACGAGTATGCTGGCCCTTCCACCACAACACTTCGCCCACGAACGAATCATGGATGACAAGCTTCCCTCGGCCGACATGGGCCTGGCGCAACTGGCCGGCGCCATCGCCGAACCGGCGCGCGCGCGCATGCTGTGCAGCCTGCTCGATGGCCATGCGCGCACGGCCACGGAATTGGCCACCTTGGCCGAGGTGGGCGCCTCGACGGCCAGCGCCCACCTGAGCCGCTTGCGCGAGGATGGCTTGCTGTCCATGCTGGCGCAAGGCAAGCACCGCTATTACCGCCTGGCCAGCATGGAGGTGGGCCACGCCCTCGAAGCGCTGCTGGTGGTGGCCGGCGTGGCCGCAACGCCCTTTACGCCCACCACGCCGGACCGCTTGCGCCATGCGCGCACCTGCTACGACCACATGGCCGGCACCGTGGCCGTCGCCCTGCACGACCAGTTGCATGCGCAAGGCTGGCTGCTCGACGATGGCGCAGAATATCGCCTGTCGGAAGCGGGCACGGCCGGCATGGCGGCCCTGGGCATCGACGTGCCGCAACTGCAGCGCCAGCGCCGCCGCTTCGCCTGTGCCTGCCTGGACTGGAGCGAAAGGCGCGCCCACCTGGGCGGCGCGCTGGGCGCCGCCGTCCTGCAACTGGCCCTGCGCCAGGGCTGGGCCGAGCGCGAACTCGACAGCCGCGCCCTGCGCCTCACGCCAAGCGGGGAGCGGCGCCTGCTGGCCGCATTTGCCTGCCGCTGAACGGTACAGGCATTTTGTATCTCATAAGCAACTATCGAGAGAAAAATGCCCTTTTATCATTGTTTTCATTCATCATAGGCTGCGCCCTTGAGCGTGCATTTTTCCCTTTCGGCCATGGAAAGAGTCCATCTTGAAAACAGTGTCGTCCAGCACCAGTCCCGCCAGTACCTGCCATAACTGCCACACCGACGCGCCAGGCAACTTCTGCAGCGCCTGCGGCCAGTCCACCACCCTGCACGTACCCAGCGCGCGCGAATTCCTGCATGAATTTGTCGCGCATTATGTGGCGCTCGAAGGCAAGCTATGGCGTACCCTGGCCCTGCTGCTGTTCCGCCCTGGCGCACTGAGCAATGAATACATCGCGGGACGCCGCGTGCGCTACGTGGAACCGCTGCGCGTCTACCTGAGCTTCAGCATCCTGTTCTTTGCCATCCTCAAGTTCAGCAGCCCCGACGTATTCCTCACCGTCCACGACCAGCAAGCCCAGGCAAGCGCCCACGGCCCACGTCAAATTCCGGAAAGCAAGACATCGCCTATGCAGGTCAGCATTTTGGGCCAGACGCCCACCCTGCCGCGCCAATGGCAAGACTTTGAGCAACTGCCCACGGCCGAGAAACAAAAACTCGTGGTGGAAAGCTTTTTCCATTACGCGCCGTACGCCATGTTTGGCCTGATGCCGCTGTTCGCCCTGTTCCTGAAAATCCTCTACCTGGGCAGCGGACGGCGCTATGGCGAGCATTTCCTGTTCGCCCTGCATACGAATGCCTTCGCCTTCATCACGATGGCGCTGATGATCCTCATCCCCATCGACCTTGTCCGCCTTGCGCTCGGCGCCTGGCTGCTGGCCTATCTGCCGTGGGCCATGTGGCGCGTGTATCCAAGCGGCAAGCTCGCTACCGTCTGCCGCTGGCTTCTGTTGATGGCAGCCTACTGCCTCGCCATGGGCCTGGCGATCGTGGCCTGCATCGCCATCGGCGTGATGTTGCGACATTAAGTTAGGCCACTAAGGGGCGCTCCGGCGGCGCCGTATCGGGCTATCATCCTGCACGCCATCTTTTTTGGGAAGCATGATGATCGCCTTCGAAGGCTTGTCCAAACACTACGGCACGTTCGAGGCCGTCAAGCCGCTGACCTTACAGGTTAGCAAGGGGGAGCTCTTCGGTTTCCTGGGTCCGAACGGGGCCGGCAAGACCACCACCATCCGCATGCTGATGGGCATCCTCGTGCCCAGCAGCGGCCGCGTGCTGGTCGATGGCCTCGATTGCCACCGCGATGGCGTCGCCGTCAAGCGCAAGGTCGGCTACCTGCCCGACACCCCCATCTTTTACGATTATTTGCGGGGCCGTGAAATCCTGCAATTCGTGGCCGAAATGCATGGTTTTACGCGCGCGGAAGCGGCCGACCGCGCCGCGCGCCTGCTGACGGAATTCGGCCTGGACGAGGCGGCCGAAGACTTTGCCGTCAACTACTCGCTGGGCATGAAGAAAAAGCTGGGCCTGGCGTGCGCGCTGATCCACGATCCGGCCGTGCTGATTCTCGACGAGCCGATCAACGGCCTCGACCCGCGCGCGTCGCGCGAGGTGCAGGAACGCCTGTTGCGCCGCGCCGCCGCCGGCACCACCATCTTCGTGTCCACGCATTTGCTGGACATGGCGCAAAAGCTGTGCAGCCGCGTCGCCATCATCCACCGGGGTGCCCTGGTGGCCACGGGCAGCCTGGACGATATCCGCCAGCAACTGTCCAGCGATGGCAGCCTGGAAGACCTCTTTTTGCAACTCACCGACGAAACCGCATGACACCGGCGCCGCCCACCGCCTGGCGCGCCGTCTGGCTGCTGACCCGCTTGCGCCTGCAGCGCCTGCTCAACGTCAGCGGCCGGGGCTTGTCCTTCACGAAAAACAATAAGAGCCGCCACGCCACGCCGGGCAAGCGCGGCAGGCGCTGGCTGCCGGGCGCGCTGCTCTTGCTGCCCATGCTGTTTTCCTTCGGCAGCATCGCCCGCCATGGCGTACTGAACATGCATTGTTTGCTCGACCAGGTCGCCGCCTGCCAGGTGCGCGGCAGCCTGTACACGGACAACCACCTGCTCGACCCCGTCATCGCCCAGCTGATGGGCGCGCCGTTCAGCACGGCGCTGATCGGCGGCCTGACGCTGCAACTGGCGCTGCTGTGGCTGGTCAGCGTATTATTGCCGCTGGGCATGGGAGAGTTGTCGAAGCCGGACTGGGACCTGGAATGGCTGGTCACCTTGCCCGTCGAAAAAAGCACCTTGCTGTGGGCGCGCGTGCTCGAACGCACGCTCGTCAATCCGGCCGGCTTGCTGGCCCTGTGGCCCGGCACGACCATGATCGCCTGGTATGCGGGCCAGGGCTGGCTTTCACCGCTGTCCGGCCTGCTCGCCAGCCTCGTCCTGCTGGCCCTGGCCGCCATGCTGCGCACCCTCGTCGACACAGGCTTGCGCCTGTCGCTCAATCCTGCCCAGCTGGGCAACCTGCAGGCCGGGATCTCGCTGGCGGGCCTGTTTCCCATGTATATGGGCATGTCCTTCGGCATGGGCATGGGCGGCTTCGCCTATGACTGGGCGGCCTCCATGCCCGCCTGGAGCGGCTGGACGCCGCCGGGCCTGCTGGTACGGCTGCTCAATGCCGATGGCGTGGCCGCCTTGCTGCCCGCTATCCTGCTGCTGGCGCAATGCCTGTGCTTGATGCTGCTGGGCATGGCCGTGCTGCGCCGCCAGTTGCGCCACGGCGTCGTGGGCGCGGGCCAGCGCGAAGCGGCGCGCAAGCCGGCAGCAACGCCATCGCGCCCGCGCCTCGGCACGCCGATCCAGCGGCGCGAATTGACGTTACTCTTGCGCGACCGCAATTTTCTCGTGCAAACCCTGTTGCTGCCGCTGCTCATCCTCGGCGGCCAGGCCCTGTTCACAGGCCAGGCGCGCGACCTGCACGCGCTGCTGGCCAGCCCCGTCCTGCTGGCCTGCACCGGCTTTTTCCTCGGCAGCTATGTGCTCATGATGTCGGCCTTCCAGACCCTGAACAAGGAAGGCGGCGCGCTGTGGCTGCTGTACACGTTTCCCGTCTCCATCGAGCAGGCGCTGCGGCAAAAGGCGCAGCTGTGGGCCGTGCTGGCCCTGCTGTATCCAGTCATCCTGTTCGGCGCGGCGCTGGCCTGGCTGCCCGCCTGGTCGTGGCAGACGGCGGGCCTGATGCTGCTGGCTCTGGCCGGCATTCCCCTGTACGCGGCGATCGCCGTGGCGCTGGGCGTGTTTGCCAGCGACCCGCTGGCCACGGAGGCAACGGCAAAGGTGCGCCCCGCGTATATGTACCTGTATCTGCTGCTCACCGGCATGTACATCGCGGCGCTGGCCGCCGGCAGCGCCGTGCAGCAGCTGGTGTTTGTCGCGCTCACGGGCGCGCTGGCCGTGGCCCTGTGGCAAAAGGCGCGCGATGCGCTGCCCTACCTGCTCGATCCGGCCGCCTCGCCGCCGGCCACGGTCTCGGCGGCCGACGGCCTGATCGCCGCCATGCTGTTTTTTATTCTGCAAACCCTGCTGTTGATCCTGTTCAAGGACCAGGTGGCCGGCGTGCTCACGTATGTACTGCTGCGCCTCGTGTATTGGCGCGCCGGGACGGCGGGCGTGCCGCGCATCGGACAGGGCCGCCAGCCATGGCGCTGGGGTGTGGCAGGCGCGGCCGTGGCGGCGCTGGCCGGCATCGGCTGCGCGGCCTTGTTGCCGCCGGTCGCTTCGCCATTGATCCAGATCAATGGCAACGGACTATGGCTGGCGGGACTGATGCTGCTGGCCGCGCCCCTGTGCGAGGAATTCATTTTCCGCGGCTTGCTGCAGGGCGGCTTGCGCCGCGCGCTGCCGGCCTGGCAGGCGGTCGGCATCGCCGCCGCACTGTTTGCCCTCGTGCATCCACCGGCCGCCATGCTGCCTGCCTTCGTGCTGGGTCTGTGCGCGGGCCTCGCGTACGAACGCAGCGGCGTGCTGCTGGCGCCCATGCTGGTACACGCCGGCTACAGCGCCGCCCTCCTCGCGTATGGACTGCATGCTTAATCACCGGCAAGTTTGCTAGAATCGCACACGTTTCCGTCCGTATCCCAACCCCTGACTACGCACAGATCGCGCATGCATCCACGTTTGTTTGTCCCATTTATCCTCGTTGCGCTGCTGAGCGGTTGCACGGTACTCGCCCTGCGCCCCAACAGCGGCGTCGAAAACCGCAAGTTTGCCGTGCAGGAAGCACCGCGCCTGCGCATCGACGCGCCCAAGGCGCGCATCCAGAACCCGATGCCCAACGACCACTTCATCGGCATCGCCCTGTCCGGCGGCGGCAGCCGCGCGGCCAATTTCTCGGCCGCCTCGCTGGAGCAGCTGGAAGAGTTCGGCCTCGTCAGCGGCGCCTCGGCCATCTCCGGCGTCTCGGGCGGCGCCATCGCGGGCGGCTACTATGCGCTGCATGGCAAGCAGACGGATTGGCCTTTGCTGCGCAGCAAACTGAAAACGGATTTCTTCGGCCAGACCATATTAAAACCCGCCAACCTGACGACGATGTTGCTCACGAACAAGACGCGCACCTCGTTCCTGTCCGACGTGTTCGACGATGTGCTGTACGACAAGAAAACCTACCAGGACTTGCCGCACGACGGCCCCATCTTCCTGGCAAACGCAACGGACGCCACCGATGGCGGCAAGCGCGTGGTGTTTTCCTACGAGTATTTCTACGGCACCCTGCATTCGCCGATCCAGGATATCCGCCTGGCCACGGCCGTGGCCACCTCGGCCGCCTTTCCCGGCGTGTTCGATTCCGTCACCTTCGAGCGTTTCCGTCCGAAAAACAGTTTCGTGCCGGAACTCGGTTCCGAGTCGCGCGAATCGCCGTCCTACGTGCACCTGTTCGACGGCGGCGCGGCCGACAACCTGGGCGTGGAAACCCTGTGGGACGTGGCCTTGACTCAGCTGTACGGCAACGACATGGCCGTCGTGCCGCCGCGCCTGAACAGCAAGCCCTTCATCCTCATTTCCATCGATGCGAACGCACCCAATTCCAGCGCCGTGTTCGAAAAGATGTCGGACGAGCGCCAGCCGCTGGACCGCATCTTCAACAAGAATATCTACGATGCCGTCGACGCCCTGTTTTCACGCCAGCGCAAGGAAAACCTCGTCAAGATGGGCTTTGGGCAAGCCCGCTTCGATACCATCACGCATGAAAACTTTGGCGACCTGAGCCAGAAATTCGTCAAGGGCAAGCGCACCTCGGCCTTTGCCATCCCCGTGCTGTGCCGCCCCCACCTGGGCCAGTACCGCTGCGAAGTCGATGCGGCCGATCCCTTGCCGGGCCAGATCCGCACGCGGCTGGAAGGCTTTGCCTGGCATATTTCCATCGACCAGATCGCCTCGCTGGCGCTGCGCCTGTCCAGCGGCGATGCGCAAGTCGACAGTGCACGCAAGGAAGAGCGCGCCGCCCTCGTCAAGCTGCAGCGCCTGGCCACGCAAACGAAAACCCATCTGAAACTGACGGGTCCGGAAAATTGCAGCCCGGACGTCTTGCAATCGGCCCTGTACAGCGCCGCGCGCGTGCTGATCCTCGACGACGAGGAATCGCGCTTCGCCCTGTGCGATTACATGCTGGCAGGCCAGCTGATCAATGACGATACCGTCTGCAAGCAGCGCTACGTGCACGCCGTGCCCCGCTTTGCCATCGAAAGCGAAGATTTGCAGTACCGCAACCTGAGTTCGGACGGCAATTCCGTGAACGTGCCGATACGCTGCAAGAAGTGAGCGCGCACAAAAAAGCCCGCACGATCGCTCGTGCAGGCTTTAGCGCAAGGATTCCTGGCGCCCGGTTGATTTAGATCAATCGACCTTAAATCAAGCGACTACGCCTGCGCATGTAGCTGCGGCTTAATGCACCTTCCAGTTCCTGCTCCGTTTTATGCTGGTTCACCGTGTACAGAGCCCACAGGGCCGCCGGCGCCCAGCCGATCACAGTGCACTGCAAGATCAAGGCGGCGGCCCCGGCCAGCGGGCGCCCCAGCATGAAAAACGTGAGACACGGAAGTAGCAAGGCTATCAGCAATCGCATCACGACATACTCTCCTTCAATATAGAGCAGCGGACAAGGGCCGGTATCCGGTCCGTCCCCCGCCCGCTGCGTACTGCTCCTTATAGATGCACGGATATCTGGGGCATCAGGTCGTCAAAGGTGCGACCGTTGCCGTTTTCTCCGATGGCGTGCATCTTCCATTCGCCGTTATGGCGGTACAGCTTGGCCATGATCTGTGCCGTGTGGGTACCTTGCACAGACAGGTTGAAACGCGCGACTTCCTGGTTATTGCTGGCATTCAAGATGCGGCAATAGGCGTTTTCCACCTGCGAGAAGTTCTGGCCAGTAAAGCTGTTGACGGTGAAGACGAGGCTTTTCACGTGCGCCGGCACTTTCGACAGATCGACATTGATCTGTTCGTCGTCGCCATCGCCCGCGCCCGTGCGGTTGTCGCCCGTGTGGACAATGCTGCCGTCCTTGCTTTTCAGCTGGCGGAACCAGACGATGTCGGACGTGCTCTTGTTGTCATCGAACATGACGCACGAGGCGTCCAGGTCGACGGCTTCCGTCTTCGAACCGAAACCGAGGAAACCCTTGGTCTTGGCCGCATCCCAGCCCAGGCCCATGGTGATACGGGTCAGGGTGGTACCAGCTTCTTTGTCCAGAGAAATCTTCTGGCCCTTGCTCAAATTGACAGACATACGCATAGCTCCTGTTTGCTTAGTTACATCAAATATTAGTTACGCCGGCTTGCTTTGGGTCCAGGCGAGGAAGGCCGCGCGGTTACGCGAGCACACGAGGATTTTTCCCGTGCCTGAGAATTTCAGTACTACGCCCTCGCCGCTGGTCTGGCTATTGATCAAATTGCCCAGAAAGCCGCCGCTGCTGCCGGTCGTCATGGAAATTTCGTATTGCAGGCGGTTGTCCCAGCATACGACGTGCGAGTTATCGATCACCACGTCCTTGCCAGGCATCACTTCCAGTATCGACATCGCGCCAAAACCGGACACCGCCAGCTGGCCGCTGCCTGCCGTCTCGGTGATGAAAAAACCACCGCTCTGGGCAAACAGCGCATTGCCAAGGCTTTGCGTGCGCACCTTCAATTCCACGCCAGAGCTGGCCGCCACGAAGGCGCCGTCGCTGATCATGTATTGTTGGGCTCCAATATCGAGCACCCGCATCGCGCCGGGCAAGGTGGGCGACAGCAGACAGTCGCCGTCGCCCCGCATGGCCTCGATATGCTGCTGAAAGAACGATTCCCCGTTGGCAAAGGTGCGCATCAGCGCAGCGCCTATGCCGCCCGTCATCTTGCCTTTCAGCTCAAGATTGGTTTCCATCATCACCATCGCATTGGATTCGCAATAAATCTTCTCGCCCTTGGCCAGTGACACATGCAGGAACGGGTCGACGTCCCCGGTAATATTGAAAACTGGCATCTGACTATTCCTTCCTCAACGATGATGGTGATGGCGGCGGCCCGCGCTGCGGACCGCCTTGATTATTTACAACTTACACGCCGACGCCGAACGATGCTGCGAGTGGACCCAGGCCGCCTTTGTAGCCCTGGCCGATGGCCTTGAATTTCCAATCGCCGCCGTTGCGGTAGATTTCACCGAAGACCATGGCCGTTTCCGCCGAACCGTCTTCCGACAGGTCGAAACGGGCGATTTCCGTGTTGCCGTTGGCATTGACGCAGCGCACGTAGGCCTTCGATACCATACCAAAGTTTTGCTTGCGCGCCTCGGCATCGTGAATCGTCACGCAGACGGCGATCTTGTCGATCTCGGCTGGCACCGTGGCCAGGTCGACGATAACGGTTTCATCATCGCCATCGCCGGCGCCGGTGGTGTTGTCGCCCGAGTGGGTGACGGAACCGTCGCTCGACTTCAGGTTGTTGTAGAAAATCATGTCGACGTCGGCGCGAACCTTGCCGTCGGCCTTCAGCAGGAACACGGAACCGTCGATGTCGAATGCGGCGCCGTCGGTGGCGCGGGCATCCCAGCCCAGGCCGATGATCATCTTCGAAATGCCGGGGGCTTCCTTGCTCAGGTTGACGTTGCCGCCTTTTTGCAGACTGATTGCCATGATGTATTTCTCCTATGTGGGTTGTGTATGACCAAACACCTGGCGCCCTCCACCGGCCTGACTCCCCAGGCCGGCGGCGACGCTTGCTGCAACTTGCCGACAAACGGGTGTAGTCGTTTGTCGCGCATTCTTTACACTGCCTTGACCGCTTCCAGCGCTTCCGTCTGGCCTTCTTCAAGCGCCATCCTGCGCTTGTAGCGGATCGACGACCACAGCGAGGCGAGAATGAAGGCCACGCCGATCAGACCCGTGAAGATCTCGGGAATGTGGAACTTCATGCTGACCAACATGATCACGGCCAGGATACCGATCGCATAGTGCGCGCCGTGCTCCAGATAAACGAACTCGTCGAGCGTGCCCTTGCGCACCAGGAACACCGTCATCGAACGCACGAACATCGCGCCGATTGCCAGGCCCAGCATGATGATCACGACATCCTTGGTGATGGCAAACGCGCCGATCACGCCGTCAAAGCTGAACGAGGCGTCGAGCACTTCCAGGTACAGGAAGCCGCCAATACCGCCGCGCTTGATGATGTCGCCCATGTTGCCGTCGCCGTTGTCGCCTTCCAGCAAACCGCTGATCACATCGACGCCCACGTAGGTCAGGATGCCCCACAGGCCGGCCGTCAGGACCACCAGCTTCTGGCCTTCTTCGATCATCGACAGGCTGACCATCAGGGTGCCCAGTGCGATCATCACGGAAATCGACGAGATCTTGCCCAGCGCGCCCAGTTTTTCTTCAATACGGCCCAGCCAGTGCGTTTCCTTCTCCGAGTCCAGCAGGAAGTTCAGGAAAACCAGCAGCAGGAAAATGCCGCCGAAGGCCGCCACTTCCGCGTGGTGATTCGTCAGGTGCATCGAATACTGTTCCGGATTGCTCAGGGCCAGATTCCATACTTCCATCAAGCCCAGATCCGCCGCTTGCGCCACGATGACCAGCGGGAACAGCAGACGCATGCCGAACACGGCAATGATGATACCCACGCCGAGGAACAGGTTCTGCCAGAACTTGTCCCAGTTCTTCAGCACCGAGGCGTTGACCACCGCGTTGTCGAACGACAGCGAGACTTCCATCACGCCCAGGATTACCGCGATACCGAGCGCCGCCAGCATCGTCTGCACGCCACCGTGCGTGTAACCCCACCAGGCGGAAATGCCCAGGCAGATAAATGTCACTAGAAATGACACTCTGAAATGTTTCATCGATAGTTCCCCTTTATCCAAATTCAATGGAACGTAGTATAAGGACATGTGATACATTTAAAAATGGAAGATAATGGAAGTATTACTTCGTAAAAACAGAAGATAAGGATGCAGCGATGAAAACTACGGGCTTCAATTACCGCCATTTGTACTTCTTTTGGGTCGTCGCCAAGGAAGGCGGCGTGACGCGCGCGGCCGAACGGCTGGGACTGGCCGTGCAAACCATCAGCACCCAGCTGGCCCTGCTGGAAAAGGAACTGGGCAAATCGCTGCTGCAGCCGCAGGGACGGCGATTGGTGCCAACGGAGGCGGGCCGCCTCGCGCTCGGCTATGCGGACCAGATTTTTTTGCTCGGTGAACAGATGCAGGAAGCGCTGGCCGACACGGACGCGGAAAAGATGCGCCTGACGGTGGGCATTTCCGATTCCTTGCCGAAACTGATGGCTTACCGCATGCTCGACGCCACGCGCAGCCTGGACAAGCCCGTCAAGCTGGTGTGCCTGGAAGATGAATTCGAATCCTTGCTGGCCGACCTGGCCCTGCACAAGCTGGACCTGGTGTTGACGGACCGGGCCGTGCCGGCCGGCGCCAGCCTGCGCGTGTCCAGCCACCTGTGGGGCGAGAGCGCCATGAAGCTGTTCGCCATCCCCGCGCTGGCGGAACAGTACCGCGGCAATTTCCCGCACAGCCTGCACGGCGCGCCATTTCTGCTGCCGGCGCGCAACAACGCCTTGCGCGGGCGCATCGATGAATGGATGGTGCAGCAAGGCGTGCGCCCCGACGTGGTCGGCGAATTCGAGGATAACGCCATGCTCAACGCGTTTGGCCGCAAGGGCCTGGGCCTGTTCTTCGCCTCGGCCAGCCTGGCGGGCGAGATCGAGGAGCAATTCGGCGCCGTGCTGGTCGGTGACGCCTCGTCCCTGCGCGAACAGTTTTATGTGATTTCGAACGAGCGCAAGATCATGCACCCGGCCCTCGACGTGATCCTGGCCGCCATCCAGGGCCGCCCGAAGATTCACAAGGAAACCTGATAAATCCATTCGAAAATAACGTTTGAATAATCAATCAAAAGCGATTGTAATGAAGCCTGAGACAAACACGCGCCTGTCCCTCGCCGGCAGGGCGCGATCACCATAAAAAACAGGAGCAGCACCATGTCCACGGCAGGCAAGACGATCGATATTCCCGATCTCATCAATAACAACAAGATCGGCTCCTTCCAGATCGGCATGCTGATCCTGTGCGGGCTATGCGTCATCATGGATGGCTTCGACGTGCAGGCGATGGGCTATGTGGCGCCCGCCATCATTGCCGACTGGCATGTGAGCAAGGCCAACCTTGGCCCCGTCTTCGGTGCGGGCTTGCTGGGCATGCTGGTCGGCTCGCTCGTCTTCAGCATCACGGCCGACAAGTTCGGCCGCCGCCCCGTGCTGATCGGCTCGACCATCTTCTTTTCCCTGTGCATGCTGGTCACGCCGCTGGCAACAAACATCGAGCAATTGCAGCTGATACGCTTCATTACCGGGCTGGGCCTGGGCGCCGTGATGCCGAACGCCATGGCGTTGGCCGGCGAATACAGCCCCCTGCGCAAGAAAGTCACCTTGATGATGCTCGTCTCGTGCGGCTTTACCCTGGGCGCCGTGCTCGGTGGATTGTTGTCGGCCGCGCTGATTCCCGCCTTCGGCTGGCAATCCGTGTTTTACGTGGGCGGCGTGGTGCCGCTGGTCATCGGCGTGCTGATGTTCTTCCTGCTGCCGGAATCGATGCAATTTCTGGTATTGAAGAAACGCAAGCTCGACAAGGTGGCGCAGTGGCTCAAACGCATCGATCCCACCGTCAACATCACGGCCGACACGCAATACGTCGTGCATGAAAAGGAACACAAGGGCGCGCCCGTGCTGCAATTGTTTACGGGCGGCCGCGCGAAGATGACGATTTTGTTGTGGGTCATCAACTTCATGAACTTGCTCAATTTATATTTCCTGTCCAACTGGCTGCCGACGATCGCCAAGGAAGCGGGCTTGTCGACGGCCAACGCCGTGCTGGCCGGCACGGCCCTGCAAGTGGGCGGCACCATCGGCACCCTCGTCATGGGCCAGCTGATCGACCGCTCCAGCTTCCGCCGCATCCTGCTGCCCTGCTTCCTCGTTGCGGCAGTCGCCATCGCCCTGATCGGCCGTCCCGACGTGTCGCTGGCTTTCCTGTTCATCACCATCTTCATCGCCGGTTTCTGCGTGGTGGGCGGCCAGCCTGCCGTCAACGCCCTGGCGGCCAGCTACTACCCGACCACCCTGCGCTCGACGGGCATAGGCTGGAGCCTGGGCGTGGGCCGCATCGGCTCCATCATCGGCCCCGTGCTCGGTGGCGAGCTGATCCGCCTGAACTGGCCCAACAGCACGATTTTCCTCGTCGTCGCCATCCCGGCGGTGGTCTCGGCCGTCATGGTCTTCGCCATGCGCGGCGGGCCGCAAACGGCCGCCAAAGCGTAACGCCACCGTCCGCGCGCCCGCCTGCAAGGGCGGGGCGCGCGGCTAAATTAGGCTATGCCGGCCTTCGTCGTTTAAGATGTCGTTTTTACAGCCCATCTTCTGCGCCCCCATGCACAATGTCTTGCTAGTCCTGCTCGCCCTCTTCCTGGTCGCGCTGAACGGTTTTTTTGTTGCCGCCGAGTTTGGCATTGTCACCTTGCGCCGCACGCGCATCCGCGCCATCGCCAAGACGCAAGGACTACGGGGCCGCATCCTGGCCAAGGTGCATGGCCAGCTGGACGCCTACCTGTCCGCCTGCCAGCTGGGCATCACGCTGGCGTCGCTGGGCCTGGGCTGGGTCGGCGAACCGGCGTTCGCCGGCTTGCTCGAGCCGCTGTTCGGCGCCATCGGCGTCACCTCGCAAGAGCTGATCCACGGCGTGTCCTTCGTCGTCGCCTTCAGCGTGATTTCCTTCCTGCATATCGTCGTGGGCGAACTGGCGCCCAAATCGATGGCCATCCGCAACCCGGAAGCCGTCGGCCTGTGGAGCGCGATTCCCCTGTACGGCTTCTACTGGACCATGTACCCGGCCATCTACCTGCTCAACGCCAGCGCCAACTGGGTGCTGCGCCTGGCGGGCCTGTCCGGCAAGGGCGGCCACGATGCCCATTACTCGTCCGAAGAACTGAAACTGATCCTGCGCACCAGCCAGCCGGGCGAAAAATTTACGCGCGACGAGCGCAACATCCTGGCGCAGTCGCTTGATTTCGAACAAATGACGGTGTCGGACCTGATGCGCCCGATCAATGAAGTGATCGCCCTGCACGCCTCGAACACGCTGGAAGAAAACCTCGACACGGTGCTGCGCAACCGCTTCAGCCGCTACCCGTATTTCGACACGAATGAAGACGACGTGCTGGGCGTGGTGCACCTGAAAGACCTGTTCTTTGCCCAGCAGGCGGGCAAACCGATCACCTCGCTCACGCCGTTCCTGCGTCCCGTCGACATCATTTCCGCGCGCACGCCGGCCCTGGAACTGTTCCGGCGCTTTCGCGACGGCGCGCCCCACTTCGCCCTGATCGGCGAGAAGGGCAAGCGTCCGCTGGGTTTTATTACGCTCGATAACTTGCTCGGCGCCATGGTGGGCGAAATCCGCGACGAATTCCGCCGCAATGAAAACGACTGGCTCAAGCAAAGCGACGGCACCCTGATCGGCAAGGCCAGCCTGCCCATCTTCTCGCTCGAACGCATCCTCGGCATCGATATCGAAAACGAGGAGCTGGGGCTGGACGACGTGGAATCGGTGGGCGGCTTGATCATGGTCAAGCTGGGAGACATTCCGAAGCAGGGCCAGCGCATCACCTTCGTCGACTTCGACATCGTCGTCAAGAAGATGAACGGGCCGCGCATCGTGCTGATCAAGGTAATCCCGAAACAGGAACGGGACCTCGACGCGGACTTACGCGATTAATCTTTTTTCAAGGTAAGCGTATCCTTGCCCTGCGGCACGGTAGTTTCCCCCACCGTCCACGTTTGCAGCAGGCTGTACAGCACCGCCAGCAGGGTCGGGCCGATAAAGATGCCGACGAAGCCGAAGGCCAGCACGCCGCCCAGCACGCCCAGCAGCACCAGCAAAAACGGCAGACTGCTGCCGCGGCTGATCAGCATGGGTTTGACCACGTTGTCCACGCCGCTGATCAGCAGCGCGCCCCACACCAGCATGAAAATGCCCCAGCCCGTCTGGCCGTCTGAAAACAGCCAGATGGCGGCGCCGCCCCAGATCAGGGGCGGGCCGACGGGAATCAGCGAAAAGATGAAGGTGGCCACGCCCAGGAGCGCGACGGCCGGCACGCCGGCGATCAGGAAGCCGACCACGGCCACCAGGGCCTGCGCCAGCGCCGTGCCCAGCAAGCCGTACATGACGCCGCGCACGGTGCGGCTGATGGTCAGGCCCACGCCCGGCGCGCTGTCGCCGATGATGCGGCCGGCGCCCGTCATCAGGGCGCGGCTCAGTTGCTGGCCGTCGCGGTAAAGGAAAAAGCTGACGAACACGGCCAGGCTGGTCTGCGCCAGGCCCGTGCCCAGCAGGATGCCGCCGGAAGCGAGGAAGTGGCGCGCCGGCTCCAGCATGGTCTTACCCAAATTCAATAATTCCTCGCGGTCGGCGAGCAGGCGCTCCACGTAGCCGGCGATGGTTTCGCCCACCACGGGAATGTTGGCCAGCCAGGCCGGCGGATGCAGGCCGCCCGATTCCAGCGCCGTGCGCAGCTGTTCATAGATGCGCGAGACATTGTCGGCCAGGTTGTAGGTGACGAGGGCCAGCGGCAGCACGATGACCAGGATCAGGGACACGGTCATGATGGCGGCCGCCCAGTTGCGCCGGCCTTTCAGGCGTTCGAGCAGCAGCAGGTACAGGGGCCAGCTGGAAATGCCCACGCAGGCGGCAAACAGCATGGCGGCGAGGAAGGGCCGCAAGACGAAAAAGCAGCCGATCAGCAAGAAGATGACGGCTGCCAGGCGGGCGTGCGGCTCGAAACGTTTATCCATGTACTGCGTATCCTGAAGATGGCGCCCGGGGGCGCGACCGGGTCAGGATAGCAGAAGTTTAAGATCGTGCGCGATGGCGGCAGGCTTTTCGCCGTGGCGCACGAACAGGCGGATCTTGCCTTCGCGGTCGAACACATAGGTGCCGGCCGTGTGGTCGACCGTGTAGCTGTTGTCCGTCTCGCCCTCGACCTTGGCGTAATACACCTTGAATTCCTTGGCCACCCTGGCCGTGGCAGCCGCGTCGCCATACAGGCCCACGAAACGCTTGTCGAAAGCGGGCACATATTGCGCCAGCAAGGCCTGCGTGTCGCGCTCGGGGTCGACCGTGACGAACAGCACTTGCACCTGGTCCGCCTGCGGGCCCATTTCCCGCATCACCTGGGCCATGTCGGCCATGGTGGTGGGACAGACGTCCGGACATTGCGTGTAGCCGAAGAACATCAGCACCAGCTTGCCCTTGTAGTCGGCCAGGGTGCGCGGCTGGCCCGTGTGGTCCGTCAGCGCGAACTCGCGCGCGTAGCCCAGGCCCGTCACGTCCGTGTTCTTGAAGGCCAGCTTCGGTGCGGCAGGCTTGCCGCAGCCGGCCAGGACGACGGCCAGCGCGGCCGCCAACAACAAGGTCAGGTATTTTTTCATGTTCCGAGGGGAATGTAGTGATCGACCAGCAAGGCCGCGAACAGCAATGCCAGGTAGATGATGGAAAACGTAAAAGCTTTGCGCGCGATCAAGTCCGTGTAGTGGCGGTACATCTTCCACGCGTAATACAGGAAGCCCGCATTGAGCAGCACGGCCGAGGCCAGGTAGATCAGGCCGCTCATGCGCACGGCGTACGGCAGCAAGGTGGTGGCGGCCAGCGCGATCGAATACAGCCACACGTGGAATTGCGTAAATTGCATGCCATGCGTGACGGGCAGCATGGGCAGGCCCGAGCGCGCGTAATCGTCGCGGCGGTACATGGCCAGCGCCCAGAAGTGCGGCGGCGTCCACACGAAAATGATCAGGACCAGCAGCCACGCCTGCATCGGCACGTCGTTGGCGACGGCGGCCCAGCCCAGCGCGGGCGGCATGGCGCCGGACAGGCCGCCGATGACGATATTTTGCGGCGTGGCAGGCTTGAGCACCATGGTGTAGATCAAGGCATAGCCGACAAACGTGACAAAAGTCAGCCACATGGTCAGCGGATTGACGAGGTGATACAGAATCGCCATGCCCAGGCCGCCGATCACGAGCGCGAACACCACCGTCTGTTTTACCGTGATGTCGCCCATGGCCATCGGGCGGCGCGCCGTGCGGGCCATGCGCGCATCGATTTCGCGCTCGGCCAGGCAATTGACGGCAAACGCGGCGCCGGCCAGCAGCCAGATGCCGATGGTGCCGAACACCACCGCGCGCCAGTCAGGCAACTCTTCGCTGGCCAGGAACATGCCGATGACGGCGCAAAACACGGCCAGTTGCGTCACGCGGGGCTTGGTCAGCGCCCAGTACTGGGCGATGCGGGGGGAAGGTTTACGGCTGATGGTCTGAGTAGTCATTTATGCGATACGGGAAGGACTGGCTGGTGCCGAGGGCACTGGCGCGGCGGCGGGAGCAGATTTCCGCGCTACATCGAGTTGGAATTTAGCCTTGTAGTTTAACATGGTCAGCAACAACACGAGCAGCGCCGCCCCGCCGTTATGCAGGACGGCAATCGACAATGGCCAGCTCAGGTAAATCGTCGCCAGCCCCGTGGCCGCCTGCAGGGCCAGCACCAGCGCCACCCAGCGTGCCGTGCCGCGCAAGGATGGCAGCTTCCACGCGCGCAATACCGTATAGCCGATGCCTGCCAGCACGATGAAGGCGAAATTGCGGTGCACCCAGTGGATGGCCGTCAGCGCGGAAAACGGCAAATAGTGGCCGGCGGCCGTCTTGCCCAGCTCGCGCCACAGATGGAAACCATGCTCGAAATCCATCTCCGGAATCACCTTGCCGCCGCACAGGGGGAAATCCGTGCACGCCAGGGTGGCGTAGTTGGTGCTCACCCAGCCGCCCAGCGCGATCTGCACGGTGAGCAGCACGAGCGAGAAAACGGCCAGCGCGCGCACGGGGCGCAGCACGGACGCATCCGCGTCGGCGCGCAGCAAGGGTTTGACGGCATGATCCTGGCGCCCGCCCAGCCACGTCAGCATGGCCAGCAGCCCCATGCCCAGCAGCAAGTGGATGGTGACGATCACCGGTTGCAGTTTTAATGTCACCGTCCAGGCGCCGAACGCGCCCTGCAGGCAAACGAACAAAAACAGCGCCGTCGGCAGCGCGGGGGCGAATTCCTGCCGCTTGCTCTTTCTCCACTGGCGCCACGCCTGCACCATCATCGCCACGATCAGCACGCCGATGGCCATGGCCAGGTAGCGGTGCGTCATTTCGATCCACGCCTTGACCACCGTCACGGGGCCCGTCGGCATCAGGGTTTCCGCCGCCACGATGTGCTCGTGCGCAAGGAATGGGTTGGCCGAGCCATAGCAGCCGGGCCAGTCAGGGCAGCCCAGGCCGGAATCGGACAAGCGCGTAAAGCCGCCAAACATGATCAGGTCGACCGTCAGGAAGACGGCGATCCACACGAGCTTGCGGTATTTATTGGCGTCCGCGGACACCCAGACCATGGTCAAAGGCAGCAGCGCCACCAGCAGACCCGTCAAGCCCAGCTGGGCCAGCGCGGAGAGATGCATCGTCGGCATGCAGACTCCTCAACCGATCGCCGAAGCTTTGAGCAGCTTGGCGATGTCTTTCTTGATCTTGTTCGGGTCCGCGTCTTTCGGGAAGCGCATCATCAGATTGCCCAGCGGATCGATCAAATACAGGTGGTCGCTCGTCTTGCCGCCCGGCTCCACGGGCAGCCAGGCCGTCAAGGCCTCATTATTCACGCGCAGCATGCTGGTGCCGTCGAATTCGCGCATCACGAGC
Organism: Janthinobacterium sp. GW460-12-1-14-LB5; assembly: GCF_059423585.1. Classification (NCBI taxonomy): domain Bacteria; kingdom Pseudomonadati; phylum Pseudomonadota; class Betaproteobacteria; order Burkholderiales; family Oxalobacteraceae; genus Janthinobacterium; species Janthinobacterium sp. GW460-12-1-14-LB5. Next base: position 90,004 of record NZ_JBWKYD010000006.1, read on the forward strand.
GTGTCGAGCGGCTGCGCGTCCGTCACCAGCCAGACCCGTTCCAGGCGTTCGCGCTCCTTGCCTTGCATCAAACGCAGTTGTTGCATGTCAAACAATTGCTTCTTGCATGCTTCCTGGCAATCGGACGGTCCCGTCTGCAGCAGCACCCACTTGCCCTTGAATTGCGCCAGCGGCGCGGCCTTGCCGTCCAGTTGCGTCACGTGCAATTGTTCTTCGGGAATCGGATGCAAACGGGGGTCGATCAGGGCGCCGTAATTGTTGCGGCCCGTGGGCTTGATGATGTAATACGTGAAATACGAGGCGATGATGGGAAAGGCGCACACGGCCACCACGGCCAATAGTTTCCACCGTCCCGTATTCTGTGCCTGCTTGTTGCTGTTGTCTTGCGTTGCTTCAGGGCTGTTTGTTTGCACGTCGAAATCCTGTAAAGACAAAAAATAAAAAAGCCATCAGTGCCAGTGCATACCACTGGAAGGCATAGCCGCGGTGCTTGTCGGCACCCAGGTCGGGCGCCGGCCAGTCGCGCACGGGAAGCTGGCTGGACGCTGGCGGATCAACTGCATCGACTGTTTGTTCGAGAATAAATGGCTGCAAGGCCAGGCCGCTGGCCCGGGCCAGCTGGCCGATATCGGCATTTTGCACGATGGCGTGCGGCGCCAGGGCCGGCGCCGTGCCCAGTTCCATCACATGGCCCGCGTTCAGGCGCGCGATACCGCTAATGGTGACGGTGCCGGCCGGCGTGGCGTAGTCGGGAATGCGCGTGCGCTCGGCATTGTTGCGCGGCAACCAGCCCTGCGCCACCAGCACGTGCATGGGGGAGCCGTCTATTTGAAATGGCGTGAGCACGTGAAAACCGGCCTGGCCCTTGTAGGGGCGGTTGTCCAGGTAAACCGTCCAGGCGGGCACGAAACGGCCCGTGACGGTAACGCGCCGGTATTCGATCGCTTGCGCATCGGCCGGCAGCAGCGGCGCGGCCGTCAAGGCCAGCGGCGCGGCCTGGTTGCCCGCTTCCAGCCGGGCGGCACGCGCGACTTTCTCGTCGGCACGGCGCTGCTGCCACTGCGCCAGAGAGATCCCCAGCGCCACCAGTAGCAGCATTACAACAAATGGAATCCATCTAAAATGGAAGCGGATACGCATTACAATGAAACCTCCTCAAGCCTGGCGCTACCATCCATGAAAATCCTCGTTGCCATCGCCTTCATCCTGATCCTGGGCAGCCTGGGCTCGGCCCTGTTCTTCCTCATGCGCGACAAGGGCAAGAGCAACCGCACCGTGCAGGCGCTGGCCTTGCGCGTGGGCTTGTCGATCACCCTGTTTTTGCTGATCCTGCTGGCGCATCATCTGGGTTACATCCAGCCGACGGGCATACATTAAGCTTCTTCTTGCCTGATTGGCAAATTCTTCACGCTAAGAAAAAAGCCGTACCCAGGATGTCCCGGTACGGCTTTTTTCATGCTGCAGGCCGCCTAACAACGGCGCTTGCCCTGCCCCGCCATTATAACCAATACACGACCACGTACAGGCCCAGCCAGACGACGTCGACAAAGTGCCAGTACCAGGCGGCGCCTTCGAAGCCGAAGTGGTGGTCGGGCGTGAAGTGGCCTTTCAGCACGCGGTACAGGATGACGGACAGCATGATGGCGCCCAGGGTCACGTGGAAGCCGTGGAAGCCCGTCAGCATGAAGAAGGTGGCGCCGTAGATGCCGGACGTCAATTTCAAGTTCAGTTCGCTGTAGGCGTGGATGTATTCATAGACCTGGAAGCCCATGAAGATGGCGCCCAGCACGATGGTGGCGAACAGGAACAGGGCCGTCATGGCGCGGTGGCCGGCGCGCAGCGCGTGGTGGGAAATCGTCAGGGTGACGCCCGACGTCAGCAGCAAGGCCGTGTTGATGGTCGGAATCCAGAACGGTGTCATGGTGGTAAATTCCTGCACCGTGCCGGCCGGGCCCGTGTTGCCCCAGTGGGCGGCGAAATCGGGCCAGATCACCTTGTGGTCCAGGTCGGCCAGCCACGGCATCGAGATGCTGCGCGCATAGAACAGGGCGCCGAAGAAGGCGGCGAAGAACATGACTTCCGAAAAGATGAACCAGCTCATGCTCCAGCGGAAGGAGTGGTCGATGCGCTCGCTGTACAGGCCCTGCTCCGATTCGCTGATGGCGTCGCCGAACCAGAAGTACAGCACCAGCAGGATGCCGGCCAGGCCCAGATAATTCACGTACGGGCCCCAGGAGACGTCGTTGACCCAGGCCGAGGCGCCGATCATGGTCAGCAGCAGGCTGGCGCCGCCCAGCATGGGCCAGCGCGACGGGCCGGGCACGAAATAATAAGGTACGGCGGCGTGGTTGGAACTCATCATCATCTCCTCAAAAACTTATAGGGTGGTTTTTTATAATTTATAAAACGACGAATTTAACAATTGAAATCAGGATGCCGATCAGGCAAGCCACCACCAGGAAGCCGGCGATGACGATGTGCACAGGGTTGAGCTTGGCCGAGTCCGTGTCGAAATCGCTCTTGCGGCGCAAGCCCGTGAATGACCAGACGACGGCGCGCAAGGAATACAGGAACGACGCTTTTTCCGGCTTGGCGGATTCGCCCATGGCACTCTCCTATTGGACGGCCGGCGTCTGAGCCTGGCTCAGACCGGCAATCTCGAAAAACGTGTACGACAGGGTGATGGTTTTCACCTCTTTCGGCAGGGCCGGATCGAGGAAAAACACCACCGGCATCTGCCGCGCTTCCTTCGGTTTCAAGGTTTGCTGCTTGAAGCAGAAGCACTCGACCTTCTTGAAATGCGGCGTGGCGCTCTGCGGCGCGTAGCTGGGGATGGCTTGCGCGTTGACGACGCGGTTTTGCGTGTTGACCACCTCATACATGACGGTCACCAGTTCGCCCGGATGCACCTGCATGCTCGAGACGGTCGGGCGGAAACGCCAAGGCCCCTGCGCATTGCCGTCGAACTCGACGGTGATGCTGCGCGTCGTATCGACTTGCGTATTGTTGTCGTAGGCCACCGTGCCATCTTTTTGCGTCAGCACGTTAATGCCCATCACTTCGCAAATCTGCTTGTAGACGGGAATCAGGGCATAGCCAAAGCCAAACATCAGCACGGCAATGACGAGCAGCTTGCCCAGCATCTTGCGGTTCAGGCCGCGTGTTTCCTGTTGGTGGGGCGTCGTCACGTCAGAGCCACATGCGCTTGACGAACACGGACAGGAAGAAGAAGGCCGCCAGGGCGGCCAAGATCAGCCCGGTACGCAGGTTGTTCGGTTTTTTACGCTCAGTTTTCACTTCGGTCATGGCAGCAACTTTATTCAAGGCGGGCCGCGCAACACGCCGGCCCGTGACACTGACATTACTTGACGGTAGGCGGCGTTTCAAACGTGTGGAACGGCGCCGGGCTCGGCACGGTCCATTCCAGGCCTTCCGCGCCTTCCCATGGCTTCGCCGGGGCAGCCTTGCCGCCGCGGATGGTCGGCAAGACGACGAAGAACAGGAAGTACACCTGCATCAGGCCGAAACCGAAGCCGCCGATCGAGGCGATCATATTGAAGTCCGTGAACTGCGCCGGATAGTCGGCGTAGCGGCGCGGCATGCCGGCCAGGCCCAGGAAGTGCATCGGGAAGAAGGTCACGTTGAACGTGATCAGCGACAGCCAGAAGTGGATCTTGCCGCGCGTCTCGTTGTACATATGGCCCGTCCATTTCGGCGACCAGTAGTAGAAACCGGCGAACAGGGCGAACAGCGAACCGGCCACCAGCACGTAGTGGAAGTGCGCCACCACATAATAGGTATCCTGCAGCTGGATGTCGATCGGCGTGACGGCCAGGATCAGGCCCGTGAAGCCGCCCATGGTGAAGACGAAGATGAAGCCGACCGAGAACAGCATCGGCGTCTCGAACGTCATCGAACCCTTCCACATGGTGGCGATCCAGTTGAACACTTTCACGCCCGTCGGCACGGCGATCAGCATGGTCGCGTACATGAAGAACAGCTGGCTCGTCACCGGCATGCCGGTAGTAAACATGTGATGCGCCCAGACGATGAAGGACAGGATCGCGATGGAAGCGGTAGCGTAGACCATCGAGGCATAGCCGAACAATGGCTTGCGGGCAAACGCTGGCAGGATCTGCGAGACGATGCCGAAAGCCGGCAAGATCATGATGTAGACCTCGGGGTGGCCGAAGAACCAGAAGATGTGCTGGTACATGACGGGGTCGCCGCCGCCTGCCGCGTTAAAGAAGGACGTGCCGAAATGGCGGTCCGTCAGGGTCATGGTAATCGCGCCAGCCAGCACCGGCATGACGGCGATCAACAGATACGCGGTAATCAGCCAGGTCCAGCAGAACATCGGCATTTTCATCAGGGTCATGCCAGGGGCGCGCATGTTCAGGATGGTGACGATGATGTTGATCGAGCCCATGATGGACGAGGCGCCCATCAGGTGCATGGCAAAAATGGCCATGTCCATGCCGGGGCCCATCTGCGTCGACAGCGGCGCATACAGGGTCCAGCCGGCAGCCGTGGCGCCACCGGGCACGAGGAAGGACGTGGCCAGCAGCAGCGCGGCCGGCGGCAGCAGCCAGAACGAGAAGTTGTTCATGCGGGCAAACGCCATGTCGGACGCGCCCACTTGCAGCGGGATCATCCAGTTGGCATAGCCGACGAAGGCCGGCATGATGGCGCCAAACACCATCACCAGGCCGTGCATGGTGGTCAGTTGATTAAAAAATTCAGGGTGAAAGAATTGCAAGCCTGGATGAAACAGTTCCGTGCGGATCATCAGGGCCAGCACGCCGCCCGACAGCAGCATGATGAACGAGAACCACAGGTACAGGGTGCCGATATCCTTGTGGTTGGTGGCAAACAGCCAGCGGCGGTAGCCAGTCGGGTGGTCGTGGGCATGGTCGTGATCGTGACCGGCGTGGTCCAAGGTGCTCGTGCTAGTACTCATATGCGGCTCCTAATTACTTGCGTGCAGCCACGACTTCGGCTGGTTGAACGATGTTCTCTGCGGCCTTGTTCGACCAGGAATTGCGCGTGTAAGTGATCACTGCGGCAATTTCCGTGTCGGACAGCTGTTTCCATGCTGGCATTTCAGCGGGATACTTGCCGCTCTTTTGCCCGTTCAGCAAGACGTGGATCTGATCGGCTTTCGGGCCGTTCACCACGGCCGAGCCGTCCAGCGGCGCAAACGCCCCCGGTACGCCCTTGCCCGTCGCCTGGTGGCAGACCACGCAGTTGGCCGCATACACTTTCTCGCCCTTGACCTTCAATTCGTCGATGGTCCACACCTTGCTTGGATCATCAGCCAATGCCGCCATTTCCTTTTGTTTTACATCAACCCAGGCCTTGTAGTCGTCAGCAGAGACGACCTTGACGACGATGGGCATGAACGCGTGTTCCTTACCGCACAGCTCGGCGCAATTGCCGCGGAAGGTGCCGATATGGTCGGCCTTGAACCAGGTGTCGCGCACGAAACCGGGAATCGCATCCTGCTTGACGCCGAAGGCGGGCACGGACCAGGCGTGGATGACGTCGTTGGCCGTCAGCACCACGCGGATCTTCTTGTTGACCGGCACGACGACTTCGTTATCGACTTCGATCAGGTAGTTTTCGCCCCGTTTTTCCGTCGGCGGCGCGCCTGGCGCACCCACTTGCGAGCGCGGCGTGGCCAGGTTGGAGAGGAAGGAAATGCCTTCGCCCTCGCCTTTCAGGTAGTCATAGCCCCATTTCCACTGCATGCCGGTGGCCTTGATGGTGATGTCGGCGTTCGAGGTGTCTTTCATGCCGACCACGGTGCGCGTGGCAGGCAGGGCCATGCCGATGACGATCAGGAAAGGCACGACGGTCCAGGCGATCTCGACGGTGGTGCTTTCGTGGAAGGTGGCCGGCTTGTGGCCCAGGGACTTGCGGTGCTTGAAGATGGAATAGAACATGACGCCGAACACGGCCACGAAGATCACCAGGCAGATGATCATCATCAGGGTGTGCAAATCGTAGATTTCATGGGCGATCTGTGTCGCCGGCGGTTGCAGATTCATTTCGAACGGCACGGGACCGCCGGTGCCGGGATAGGTGCTGGCAGCCGGTGCCGCCGTGGCCCATCGCCCGATGCCAAACGCTGTCAAAGACAGCCCGAGCAGCAACGATTGAAGTCGCTTTGCATGTGTCATGTTTTCCCCAACCACCCAAAAATAATGATATTTTAAACGGCTGCGGATTTCTCCGTACTGGACCGCTGCCGCTCCTCCATGAAAGCAACACGGCCGGAATGCGGCCATGTGCGTCAAGCACCAGCGAATTCCATGCTGGCTGCCGCAGCAAAAACGGCGGCGCGCAACCATGCTGGAACCCTGTTTTTCTTCCCCACCTTGAAATGGCCTCGTGTGGAAGATGGTTACTATACTAATGCAGTAACTTCGAATAAGTCTCGCTTTGTTTTTTTTATTTTGTATGCAGCCCTTGTTTTTTTCAATTAGCAAGCTGACAAACAATCAACGATTATAATCAAGTAAACTTGAATCCATCAAGCAATAATCGGCTTTGTGCGCGCCCTGCTCCCGGCCGCCGCGCGCTTTGCAACGCTTGCGGCAACATCATGCGCGGATGGCGACCGAGTGTCGGTTTCTTTGCCCTTTTATTTAGGCTTGCGCGGCAGGTCAAAGCGGATGATCGCCTCGCCATTGCGCGTCACGCGCGGTGTGGGGCGGAAGGCGTGGCCGTAAATGATCTCGAAACTCAGGCCCAGCTTGCCGTCGGGACGGCGCATCTTTTCCAGCGCGGCCAGCATGCGCTGCCAGGCCGCCTTGCCCATCAGGCCGCGCCGGCGCGTGGTGAGCGGGTTGCCGCCGAAGGCGCGCACGTCCGCCAGCAGTTTTTCCGCCGTATCGTAGGTGACGGTGATGATCTCCATGTCCAGCACGGGCGTGGAAAAGCCCGTCTCGACCAGCATGTCGCCAAAGTCGTGCATGTCGACAAAAGGCAAGGCGTGCGGATATAAATCGGCCTCGGCAAACGCATCGCGCACTTCGCGGAAGGTGTCGGGGCCGAAACAGGAAAACATCAGCAAGCCATCGAGGCGCAGCGCGCGCCGCCATTCGGCAAACACGCGGTCGGGCTGGGCATGCCAGTGCAGCGCCAGATTCGACCACACGAGGTCGATGCTGCCCTGCGCCAGCGGCAGGTCGCCCAGGTCGCCGCATAATAAATCCACGCCCGCCTTGGCCGGCAGCAACTTGCTGAGGAACTGGTTCAGGCTGGCCAGTTTCGACGCGGGCGCGCGCGCCGCCTGCATCATTGCTTGCGCTGCATCGAGACCGATAATCTGCGCTGCGGGATAATCCTTGTGCAACTGCGCCAGGTCCGCGCCCGGACCGCAGCCGGCGTCGAGCACGCGCAGGGGAGCGATCTTCACCAGCTCCAGGCGCTCGTGCATGCGTGCCGACACTTCGCGGCGCAGGAAATCCGACGCCGCGACGCGCGCGGGACGGGAAAAGAAATCGCGTACTTGCACCGCATCGATGGGCGCACTCATTTTGGGTGGATTGGCGGGAACTGGCATGTTGAAACCGGTGAGGTGAGATAATGTCGGCAGTGTACATGGAACGACGCCATCGCGATGCGGACGGCCACCCGGCACCGCCTTGAGGCCGCCTGGCAGGCGCTGCGGCTGTGGCTGGGCGCCACCGTGCTGCCGGCCCAGTGCGCGCTGTGCGGCATCGGCTGCCCGCAAGTGCTGTGTTTGCCCTGCCGCGCGCAGTATCTTGGTCACAGTCGTCCGCGCTGCCGCCAATGCGCAAATCCGCTCGCTGACATTGAGGTGGCTCAACTGTGCGGGCGCTGTTTGCGCCAGCGGCCCGCGTATGACGCCACGATCACGGCGTTCGACTATGCGGCACCCGTCGACCAGTTGCTGCTGCAGCTGAAATTCGGCGCGCGCCTGGCACTGGCGCCCCTGCTGGCAGAATTGCTGCATGTTGCCATTCAGCAACAACAAGGATGGGAAGCGCCGCATCTGTTGTGCCCGGTGCCGCTGGGCCCGGCCCGGCTGGCCGAACGGGGTTTTAATCAGGCGCTGGAAATTGCCCGGCCTCTGGCGCGCCTGCTGGACGTGCCCTTGCAGCCCCGCCTGGCGCTGCGCGTGCGCGAAACGCGGGCGCAAAGCGGCGTGGCGCCGCAGGAGCGGCGAGCCAACCTGGCGCACGCGTTCGCCATCGCGCCGGACCATGCGCCGTTATTGCCAGGATGCCATGTCGGCATCGTCGACGACGTGATGAGCAGCGGCCACACCGTCAACGCGCTGGCGGCCGCCTGCAAGCGCGCAGGGGCGGCGAAAGTCAGCATATTCGTGGTGGCACGCACGCCGCCGCATTAAATTCGCTGTATATCTGTATATATTAGAGATAGACCAAGGAGAGCATTTTGTTTCACGTTGTTTTGGTAGAACCTGAAATCCCGCCCAATACGGGCAACGTCATCCGCCTGTGCGCGAACACGGGCGCGCAGCTGCACCTGGTCGAACCGCTGGGCTTTCCCCTCGACGATGCCAAGATGAAGCGCGCCGGCCTCGATTACCACGATTACGCCAAGATGAAGGTGCACAAGAATTGGGCAGCCTTCCTGGCCGACACCCAGCCCGACCCGGCCCGCATGTTCGCCATGACCACGCGCGGCTCGCGCCCGTTCGGCGACGTGGCCTTCCTGCCCGGCGACGTGTTCGTATTCGGTTCCGAGACGAAAGGCCTGGACCCGGCCATGCGCGACGGTTTTCCGGCAGAGCAACGCATCCGCCTGCCCATGCGCCCGGACAACCGCAGCCTGAATTTATCGAATACGGTGGCCGTCGTCGTGTATGAAGCCTGGCGCCAGCATGGCTACGCCGGCGGCGCGTAGCTGACACCTCACCCAGTCTACTGCGCGGCGCGCTTTGCGGCCGGCGATGCTCACGCTACTAAAGTAGCGCTGCGCTTCTCGGCCACAAATCATCGCCGCTCGCTACGACTGGATGAGATGTTGATACTCCTGCAATCTCCCTTTACCGCTGCGCCAATTGCCGCGCCGCGCCGCTATTGTCGTCCAGCATCACCAGCTGCGTATGCAAGTCGCGCGTGGCGGCCAGCTTGCCATTCACGTACAGATTCGTCTTGACGCCGTACACGCCCTGCGACACGCCGGCCGGCAAGGTCAGCTCGAACGAGTTCTCGAAGCGCCCGCCCGATTTGTTGTTGCTGGCCAGGGCTTTCGAGCCGGACTTGAACGGCTGGCCTTGCGGATCGAACACCACCAGCTCTTCGCGCACGTCGTTGACGCTTTGCGCGCTGCCGTTGACCAGTTCCACCACGGAGTTGACCTTGAACGGCTGGCCGCGCTTGACGGTCGATGCGCTCAGCTGCGGCGTGTACGACACCACTTGCGGTTCGCGCGGCAGCGCTCCACGGGCGCGGATGTAGTCGCGGTCCGCCTGCGCCGCCGTCTTGGTCTGGCGCGAATTGACATTGATGGCCAGGCAACCGGCCGCCGCCAGGCCGCCGCCGATGGCCGCGCCCTTCAGCGCGCCATTCTTGCCGCCCGCCAGCGCACCCAGCAGCGCACCCACGGCCGCGCCGGCCGCCGCCGACGTGCCCACGCTGCACGGATCCTCATCCGTGCCCGCCTGGGTTCCGCCTTGCGGATAGGAACTGTCCTGACGCACGCCGTTCGGGTTCATCGGCGCCGTGGCGCAGCCCGCCAGCAGGGCCGCGATGGTCAGCGCGGCGGTGGCGCGCAAGGTGGTGTGATTCAGCATGGTGCCCCCTGATAACTAATTGATCGTTGTTTCCGTCTGCAGCACTTGCCGTTCGCGCTCGCGGATGCGGCGCGACAGATTGTCGATGCGCGCATTGCCCGGATCGACGCGGCGCGCGCTTTCCAGATACGTCTTGGCCGCATCGAACTTGCCCTCCAGCAAAGAACGCTCGGCATCGCGCAAGAACGATTGCGCCATCTCGTTGCGCATGGCCGCGCCGCTATCGACGGGCGCCGTTTCCAGCGGACGGCGTTCGGCCACCGCTGAACGTTCGACCGCGCGCGCAGGCGCCGGTTCCAGTGCCGCAGGTGCGGGGGCCGGTGCAGAGGCAGGAGCGGGGGCAGCCACAGCGGCCGCCGACAGCGCCTGCACGTCGGCCTTCAACTGCGGCAATTCCACCGCTTCGCGGTCGATCGCTTCCAGCCTGGCGATGCCATTCCTTGCCGCCGTCGCATCCTTGCCGTCCAGCGCCTGGCGCACGCCCACCAGCACGGACGCGGCTGCCGCCTGCTGGCGCGCCAGCTGCTTGCGCAAGGAATCCACGCTGGCAGCGCCCGAGCAATCGGCGTCAAGCGCGGCAATGCCCCTGGCGGCGCTTTGCAATTGATGGCCGTCAATATTACGTTCGATGCCGCGCACGCCGCGCTGGCAACTGCCCGAGGCGGCACCGGCCTTGCCGATCGCCGCCTGCAAATCGTCGGCCTTGGCGCTGGACTTGCCCGTACACACATTTTTCGCCGTCGCCAGCTTCTGCCGGGCGCCGTCCAGGCTGCCATTCGCCACCAGTTTCAAGCCGCTGTCGATGGCGTCATTGCACGCCGATTCATTCTTGCCGCCCGGCTTGCCATTCATGTAGACGATGACGGCCGCCAGCACGGCGGCGGCGCCCAGCCAGCGCAGCCACTTGCGCGCTGGCGGCGGCGGGACTGTCGGTGCGGGCGCCGGTGGAGGCACCGGCACGGGCTTCGGCGCGGCTTGCGGCGGCACCGGAACCGGAACCGGTGCCGGTGCCGGCTTAGGTGGCGCTTTCGGCGCGGGCGCCGGTGTTACAGGCTGGGGCGGCGGCTTGGGCGCCACTGGCGGTGATACTGGCACAGGCACAGGCGCTGGCACGGGCAGCGGCGGCGGCACGGCCGCGGCCGGCCGCGCGCCAGCCTGCGCCTGCCCGCAGTACGGGCAATGGCTGACAACGGTCCACAGGCCCGTCTTGCATTTGTTGCAGATATCCAAAACTAATCCTTCATTCCAACGTCATTCCAGCGTTCACAGAGGCGGCGGCATCAACGGTGGCGGCGCGCTGAGGAACAAAGGCGCCAGCTCGGGGAACTGGGCCAGGTCAGCCCAGGCCGGCAAGCCGGCGCGCCACACCTTGGTGATGGCCGGCACAACCTGCCCCGCCTGCACGTATTGCACGACCTGCTGGGCCGTGAACGGCCCCTGCTGCTGGCCGTTGATGCCCAGGAAATACTGGTATTCCACCAGGGGCGGCGGCATGCCGCCCAGCGGTGGCGGCGCCACGCCGAAGGCAGGAGCCGCAGCGGCGGCCGTTCCGGCCGGGCGCAGCAATTGCTCCAGGCGGCCCGCTTCCAGCATTTCCCCCTTGATCGCATACTTTAACCGCGGCTGGCCGTCCGCTTCCGGCTCGCGCACTTCCCAGTCGTAGGCGTCGCCGTCGGAGTCACCGATCACGTTCGCCCATTCCTTCAGGCGGCCCAGCAAGGCTTGCACCGTGCGGTCGAGCTCATCGCTGGCCATGCCCTTGCGGCGCGCCGACTCGCGCAGGCGCGCGCCCACCTCGGCGGAAATGGCGCTGCCAAAGCCGACGTAGGGCAGTTGCGAGCCGTCGGCCTGCGCCACCAGCTTGGGCGCATACACCGTGCGTTCATAGTATTTTGCCAGCGCGGCCAGGGCCGCCGTCTGCACGGCGTCAAGCGCCGTCAATTTTTCTTCGATGCGCAGGGCGATATTTTTCTCGTACGAGGCCGGCATGCCGTTCTGGCGGATGGCCCGCTCGTTGCCGATGCGACGCAAATCGCCCGGTTCGACGGCAAACTGGTACTGGCCCGGCGGCACGACCCGGCCCGTGTGGCGCGTCAGCACGCCCAGCATGATGGCTTGCAGGAATTCGCCGAAGTCTTCCGCCAGGCGCTTCATCTCGTCCGTGTTCGGCGCGATCGGGTGCGTGAATTGCGTTGGATCAATATGCGTGTGCGTCGGCGCCTTGTCGTTGTCGCCTTCCTTGCGGTAACTGGTGCGCCAGCCTTCCAGGCCGCGCAGCACCGTCATCGGCACGCCGGCCAGCTCGCAATAGCAGACGGCGCGCCCGCGGATGCCCGTCTCGACGATTTCCAGCTGGCTCACCGTGATGCCCACCTGGGTCGGCACGCACGATTCGAGTTCGGCGCCGAATTTCGCCTTGAAGGCGGCCGCATTGGCCACGCCGATCACGCACTTGAACTGGTCCGACACGACCGTGAAGTCGCCCGCCATGTTGGCGTCGATCCACGGCATGGAACAGGCCAGCAGCTTGCGGAAGCGGTCCAGGCGTTCGGACACGTCCATCTGCTCCAGCGCTTCGAACAGGGGGTCGGGCGTGCTCGTCGCGCCTTCCGCCAGGCCCGCCGTGGCGATCATGTTCTCGGCCATGCGCGTGACTTTGGCCAGGATCAAGCCGCGCTGCGCCGGTTCGCCCAACATGGGGAACAGGGCTTTCGAGCCGCCCATGTCCTTGAACGCTTCATCGGCCCACTGGCGCAAGGTGGCCGCCGAGGGCAGCGCGATGTCTTTTTCCGTGACGGGAATGACGATCAGGGTCGCGTGTTCCTTGTCCAGATCCTTTTGCAGGATGGTATTGGCCGTTTTGAGTTCCGCCAGCATGGCCAGCACGCCTTCGCGGCCCGTTTGCAGCTCGCCCACCAGGCCATTCCACTGCGCGCGGCCTTGCGCGTCGACGCCGACCCGGTTGCCCAGCCAGCGCGACAGTTCGCCCAGCAGCAGCACGGATTCGTCCGCCGCCTTGGCACGCAGATGGAATTTCAGGGCGTTCGCCATTTCCGTGCGCAGATGGTCCATCACCACGCCCGCCTGCTTTTCGCCATTGCTGAGGAAGCCGAAGGTGCTGCGCGTCTGCTCCAGGTTGTTCAACAGGCGCTCGTATTCGCGCGAACGCACGGCTTCCTTGATTTCGCGGTAGCGCTCGGCATTCGCGCCGATCTGCGCCGTCAAGCCGCTGCCCGGCGCTTCGATGCGGTCCTTGATCTGTTCCACCAGCGACAGCACGTATTCCAGGCCGCCGAATTCTTTATTATCAAGATAGCCATACAACTGGTCGCGCACGACTTTCTTGACGTCTTCCAGCACTTCGCGGCGGCGCTTGCTGATGCGGTCTTCCGTCGTGTCGGCCGTGGAATCCTGGTCGCGCACGGCGTCGCGTTCCAGGTGTTTCATGGCGTCGCGCACCTGCGCCGGCCATTCGCTGCGGTCGAAACCCGTGCGGATATCGTTGATGCGCGTATTGACCCGGTTTTCCACGCCGGCCAGCAAGTGGCCGTGGCGGTCTTCCAGCAATTCGTCGACGACGCGGAAATCGATGAAGTCGCCGCTGGAGCGCTTCAGTTCGATGCTCTTGTCGGAAAACTCGGGGAAATCGCTGAACGGCGTGCCCTTCAGGAACATATTTGCGGCGAGGAAATTATCGCGCTGCGTATCCGTGGCGCGGTTGGCGCCCGCATCCGTGCCGCCCACGCCGAAGAACGCTTGCAGCATGGCGCCGGCCCAGCGGTGGGCCCGCTCGTCGCGCGCCGCTTCCTGGCGCGTATCGAGCACGGCCATGCCGAACGAGGAAAAGCGCTTCGAGAAATACAAACGCATGTCGCCGAAGCGGTCTTGCGGCACGGGCGCGTTGTACAGCGAATTCTTGTGCTGCGCCTGGTTGACGGCGATCGAGCGCTTGGCGCGCGCGAAGTCGGCCGAGGCGAAATCCTCGAACAGCGAATCGGCCACCATGTGGTAGACGTCGCTGACATCCTTGGTGTGCTGCTGGGCAAGGTTGCCCGAATCGATCAGGTACACCTCGCTGTAGGGCTCGCGCGTCAGTTCCGGGCGGTCATACGCGTCCCAGCGGCCCACATAGCCCTTGTTGCCCATCATCGCCGATTCCAGCTCCATCAGCGCCGCGTAGCCATTGGCCTCGACCCGGTCCTTGTTGGCCTTGGTGTAGCCGGTCGGCAAGAACAGCATCAGCTCGACGTCGGCCGCGCCCACTTCGCTGCGCGCCAGCCAGCGCGCCAGCAAGCCCATGTCGAGGAAGGAACCGGAACCCGTGCCGCCCGCGACGGAGCCGACGATGACGATGCGGAAACGGTTCGTTTCCATGCGCAAACCCAGTTCGGCCAGCTGGCGCTCGTGCGACAGGCCCGCCTTCAGCGCTTTCAATTTCAAGCGGATCTTGTCGCGGATCTTCGCGTACTTGTCGAAGAAATACAGGCGCGACACGGCGCGGATCTGGCCGGCGCCGCTGCTCATGTCGAAACGCAGCTCGCGGATGCGCTGCGGCGTCAGCGGCAGCCATTCCTTGATGTGCGGATATTTCTCCAAAGAATCTTCATCACGGCTGTACTTGTCCATGTCGAACGATTCGACCACCTTGTCGTCATCCGTGAATTTCACCTGGTCGAACTGCAAGTCCTTCGCCTGCGACTCGCCGCTTTCGATCACGGCGCCATTATCGAGGTCGAAATGGATGAATTGCGCGATGGGAAAGTCGGCCAAGCCCTCGATGCGCGTGCGGTTGCCCGCCCCGCCCCACAGGGTGTTGAGGATGCGCCGGCGCACGCGCATCAGCACCTGCATGCCCGTGCCGCCGATGCCGATGAACAGGGTCGGACGCAGTTCGATGATCTTGTCCTGCTTGCGCTCGCTGGCGCCGCCGGTGATGGTTTGGTTCAGGTTCTCTGCCATGGTGATTCCTTGGATGAAACGTGTTGCCGCTTAGCGGCGGCTGGAGGTGAACGTCAACAGCAACGCTACCAGGCCCACCAGCACCAGCGGTCCCATGAACAGTGGCGCGAGGAATTTATGCGCGTTCACGGCGGCCAGCACGACACCGGTCGCCAGGCTGACCAGGAAGATGAACAGCCACCAGCCCGAGGCATTGGCCTTGTTCGGCGGCACGCGCTTGGCTACCAGGCCATTCGCATAGGCATTCTTGGCAAAGAAAAAGGCGATGAACAGCAGCAACAGCACGACGCCGCCGACCAGGGTGTCGCGCGACGAAGTATCGGTCGTGCTGGCAGGATCGAGCGCGGGTGCGGCTTCGGTCGTGGCCGTGGTGGCGGCACTGGCCGCCGGTGCGTCTGCGGCCGGCGGCGCGGATGCGGGGGCCGGCAGGGTAAAACCGCTGTTGTCTTTGGGAGTCTCTTGCGCCATGGTATGCCTCAGTTGAATAGAAGGTTTTTTAAAGAATGGTTGCTCAGGCCAGGCTCAGGGTATGGCCTTCGGCCACGCGCACGACGGCCGGCTTGCCCAGGCCGCGCTTGAGTTCGCCAATGTCGCGGCCGTCATCATCGCGGATCTGCACGCTTTTGAACGGTTTTAATAACACTTGCCGCTGCACGCCATCGGCCATCACCTTGTAGCGCGTGGCGCGCGTACCAAGCAAACCCAGCGCCAGCAAGCCCAGCACGAGCGCCAGCACGCCGCCGAGGATCACCAGCACGGGCAAGAGCGGATACTGGATGCGCACCAGCAAGGGGATCGTTGCCTGCGAGGCGCGCACGCTGTCGGGCGGCGTGAACATGCCGGAAATCGGGTCGCCCGGGAACAGTTCCTGCAAATCCTTGCCAAAACTGGACGCCAGCGCCAGCCGCTGTTCCGACAGGCCCACCTGCGCCTGCATGGGCAGCATCACTTGCTTGCCCATGGCGGCAATCGCCTGCGCCGACCACGGCGATGGAATCTGCGCCATCGGCAGTGCAAACTGTACCTGTACGGACTGGCTGGCGCCCGGCTGCAGCTGGCGGATTTGATCTGGCGCAACGTGCAGCGGCGCGTTCTGGCCCGCCAGGCTGGCGTGCACCTTGGCGCTGTCGATCACGTACGGGAAAAACATGTTTTGCAGCGACGCCTGCAGCACCACTTGCGGCACCAGGTTCGCCGCATCGACGTCGAGCACGATGGTGCGCCCGTCGCGGCCCAGGCTGGCGTGCACGTTGGCGCTGTTCTTGACGGACTGGGGCACGATGCGCACGGCATCCTGGTCCACCGGTTTCAGCCGCGCGGGCGGGCGCGTCAGCACTTGCGACAGCCGGCCTTCGGCCAGGATGCGGGTCAAAGCCTCGGACGCGGGCTGGCCGTAAGCGAGCGCATACACCATCAAGCCCTTGGCGCTGTACAGCTTGCCCTGCACGGGCATGCGCAGCGGAAACACCACCGTCTTGGTGATCGACGGTTCCAGATGCAGCAAGCGGTAAAAGTCGCGGTTGCGTTCGGCCGTCTGGCTATCGTTGTTCGGGCTATTCTTGTTATTCGTAAAAATCCACACGATGCCGGACGCGGACTGGAACGGCCCCGTGATGGTCTTGGTGACGGCTTCCTGGAAATCCGTGTCGGCCAGCGCGCCGCCGGCGCCCTTGCGCGCCAGGCCCAGGCTGGCCAGCTGGCCCGCCACGCCGGCGCCGCCCTGCCCTTGCCCGATCAGCGACGGCGACACATTGCTGCCGCTGCTCTGGCTGAAGGCCAGCGTGTAGACCCTGTCGGACGGGTTTGTAGCGGCCTGCGCCACGGCGCCCACGAGGGCTTTCAATTGCGAATGTTCATCCGTATAAAACGGCTCCATCCAGCCCGAGTTTTGCACGAGAAACGCTTGCTGGATGCCGGCCGCGTGCGCGGCGGCAGCGCTGAAAAACGCGGCGCAAGCCACGGTCAGTAAGCGCGCCTTCATGCCTGCAAAGCCCAGCCATCGATGCGCGACAGCAGCGGGTGATAAGCCCACAGCATGCCTTCATGCACAAACAGGCGCACGCGCCACGGCTCGCTGACGGCGAACGTGTGGAAAACGTTTTCGCGCAATTCGTCGTCCTGCACCAGCTGGGCCGCCAGGCGCTCGCTCGAGCGCAGCACGCTCGACAGGCCGGCGCTGGTGGCGAACTTGACGCCAAAGACGCTGTTGCCCGCAGCGGATTCCAGCAGCGGCATGACGGCCTGGTTCTTGCCGCCATCGTCGCCGTGTTCCGGCTCTTCCCACGGCGCCGTTTTCAGCTTGGTGGCGAAGCGGTAATTGAAGCTGCCCGAGCACAGGCGCGGCGCCAGCGCATCGGCCCGTTCGGACTGCGCGCCCAGTTTCACGTAGACATAGGTGCCGCGGCTACGCTCGAAGCACAGCTGCCACAGGCCGCCGTCGCGCGACACATACGGGCTGCCGAATTCGAAGTGCGGCACCAGTCCTTCGGGCCAGGGCGTAAATGAAGCGGCCACGTTGCCGTCCGGCTGCAGCTGCAGCCGGAGCTGGCCGTTGGCGCAGGGCCACACGGCCATGCGGTTGTAGGCGACGGGCGCGCCGACGGCGCCCAGATCCATCATGCCATCGAGCAGCACGTCGCTGCCCGGCTTTTGTTGCGCGTCAAGGTTGACGAAGCGGATACGGCCATCGTCGTCGCGCAGCGGTGCCCACAGGCGGTTCTGGAACCAGACGGGCGCTGCCACGCACGGCGCGCCGCCCACGTGCTCGACCACGTAGCTCAGCGAGGGCACGTCGGGACGGATGCAGGCCAGGCCATGGCTGGTCGGCAAGACCAGCACGCTATTGAAGTCAGGCACCAGCTCGGCGCGCCAGGCGCCGTGGGCCAGGTCCGATTCGGCCAGCAAGCCGCCATAGTCGGGGTCCAGCGCCAGCCAGCGTTTCGAGGCGGGCAGCCAGGCGTGCAAGACGGCCTTGCGCGGGTCGAGCGCCAGCAGCGCGGCAGCGCTCGTGCCGAACTGGGCGGAAAAGAATTCGTATTCGCCCGGTGGCGGCATGGGCAGCGAGGCGTCGGCTTGCGCATGCTCTTCGCGCGCGCGCTGGTCGGCCAGCTTCAGCGGCACGCTGGCCTGGCGCAAGCCGGCCGGGCCGGCTGGCGGCACGTCGCTGACGGGATGCGCACCGTAGGGAGCCACCCAGGGCGGCGTGGCGGCCGCCGCGGGCGGTACTTGCAAGGCCACGCCCGAGGCGGGGTCGAACGCAAATTCGGGTGGAAACTGCCGCACGGGTTCGCCAGCGGCCGCGGGCAGGCGCCGCGCGAGCATCAGCTTGCCGATATCGGCCTGGCTCACCAAGGGCGAGACGTTCTGGCCGTCCGCGCTGCGCTGCATGCTCCACGCGCCCGCGTCATCGACGTACCAGGTGCCGGAGGGCAGCGGCCAATCCCCAGAAGTTTTATGATCCATGTATTTTCTATGACAAGCAATGCATATCAGACGGTGTAACGTGCTGGGGCTGTCGAAACGAAGTCGCAGCCCTGGCAGTTCTCATAGTAACGTCTTTTTATCTGTATGGAAACATTGACGGCGCTCCTCAGCCCTGCTGCGTGCGCACTTTCGTCAACAGCTTGGTGGTCGAGCGGTCGTGCTCGAAATCGATGGCCACGGCCTGGCCGCCATACGCCAGCACGGCGCGCCCTTCGGGAATGGCCGCCATGTCGTAGTCGCCGCCCTTGGCGTAGATTTCCGGTTCGATCTCCTGCACCACTTCCAGGGCGCTGTCTTCCGAGAACGGCACCACCAGGCTCACCGCTTCCAGCGCGGCCAGCACGGCCATGCGGTCTTCGCAGTTGTTCAGGGGACGGTCGTCGCCCTTGCCCAGGCGTTTCACCGAAGCATCAGTATTCACGGCAACGATCAGCGAAGCGCCGAGCGCGCGCGCCTGCGCCAGATACGTCACGTGGCCGCGGTGCAGGATGTCGAACACGCCGTTCGTCACCACCACCGGTTTCGGCAGGGCCGCGGCGCGGGCGCGCAGTTCGTCACGGCCGCACAGTTTGTTTTCAAATTCAGGCATGGATATCTCTTGTTGGGTTAAATAGGGTCACGATACGGTCACGCTCAGGCGTGGCTATCGCCTTGGATGCCGCCGGCATCCCGGCGCCAGGCATCGATCAGGGCCAGAACGGCCGGTTCCAGGCCCTGTTCGGCGATGCAATCTTGCCGGTAGTAAATCATCAGCGCATACACGCCGGCCAGGCGGCTGACGGGAGCCGACAGCGCATATTCATTGCCGCGCGCCGGTTGCCGGGCACGCCAGTAATTGATCGCCGCTTCCAGCGACTGTATGTGCACATCCATCGCCCTCTCCCTCCGCCGCCCGCTCCCGCATTATAGGGGGCGATCCGCTACAATACGCCATCGGCGCCACAGTTTCACGTTTGCGCCACCTTTCATTCATTGCAAGTAAGTACTTCCTGTGTTTCAATCAACCTATGACACTGACTGAACTGAAATATATCGTTGCAGTCGCGCGAGCGAAGCACTTCGGCCATGCCGCCGAAGCCTGTTTCGTTGCCCAGCCCACCCTGTCAGTGGCCATCAAGAAACTCGAAGACGAATTGGGCGTGGTTCTGTTCGAACGGGGCGGCGCGGAAATCTCGGTCACGCCCCTGGGCGCGCAGATCATTGCGCAAGCCGAGCGCGTGCTGGAACAGACGGCCGCCATCAAGGAACTCGCCAAGCAAAACAAGGACCCGCTGGCCGGCCCCCTGCGCCTGGGCGTGATCTACACGATCGGCCCCTACCTGCTGCCGCCGCTGGTCAAGGCCATGATAGACCAGGTGCCGCAAATGCCTTTGATATTGCAGGAAAACTTCACGGTTCGCCTGCTCGAATTGCTGCGCCAGGGCGAACTGGACGTGGCCATCATGGCCCTGCCCCTGCCCGATCACGGCATGGCCATGCAGGAACTGTATGACGAACCGTTCGTCGTCGCCATGCCGCGCCAGCATCCGTGGAGGGCGCGCGACAAAATCGCCGCGCAAGACCTGAAATCGGAAACCATGCTGCTGCTGGGCAATGGCCACTGCTTCCGCGACCAGGTACTGGAAGTGTGCCCCGAAATGGCGCGTTTTTCCTCGCCCGGCAACGGCATGCAGCGCACGTTCGAAGGCTCCTCGCTGGAAACCATCCGCCATATGGTGGCCAGCGGCATCGGCCTGACGGTCTTGCCGCGCGCCTCGGTCGCGAATATGCACGCCACCGACGGCATGCTCGAATACCGGCCCTTCGCCGCCCCCGTGCCGTCGCGCCGGGTGGTGATGCTGTGGCGCAAGAGTTTTACGCGCAAGGCGGCCATCGACGCCCTGTGCGCGGCCATCGCCAGTTGCAACTTGCCTGGCATCACCCCCTTGTGCGAAGACGACGAATAGTACATTTACATACTATTTGCGATAATCGACCTTTCTCTTCAACAAGATCGAGTCTTCCATGAACAAGCTGGCGCTGTATTTCCGCCTGATACGGCTGGACAAGCCTATCGGTACCGTATTGCTGCTGTGGCCTACCCTGTGCGCGCTGTGGCTGGCGCAGCAGGGCGTGCCGGACTGGCGGCTGCTGCTCATTTTTACGCTTGGCACTTTCCTGATGCGCTCGGCCGGCTGCGCCATCAACGATTACGCGGACCAGGATATCGACAAATTCGTCAAGCGCACGATGGACCGCCCCATCACCAGCGGACGCATCAGCGGCAAGGAAGCGCTGGCCGTGGCCGGCGTGCTGACCGTGCTGGCCTTTTGCCTGATCCTGCCGCTGAATGCGCTGACCAAGCAACTGTCGGTGGCCGCCGTCATCATCGCCGGCACCTACCCGTACTTCAAGCGCTTCTTTGCGATTCCGCAAGCGTATCTGGGCATCGCCTTCGGCTTCGGCATTCCCATGGGCTTTGCCGCCATCACGGATTCCGTGCCCGTCGTGGCATGGCTGCTGCTGCTGGGCAATGTCTTCTGGGCCGTGGCCTACGATACGGAATACGCGATGGTCGACCGCGACGACGATTTAAAGATCGGCATCAAGACCTCGGCCATCACCTTTGGCCGCTACGACGTGGCCATCGTCATGTTCTGCTATGCGGTTTTTCTGCTGCTGTGGCTGGCATGCGGCTGGTATCTGGGCTTGCGTTACTGGTTCGTCGCGGGCTTGCTGGTGGCGGCCGCTTGCGCCGTTTATCACTACACCCTGATCCGCGCACGCGAGCGTATGCCGTGTTTTGCGGCATTCCGGCATAATAACTGGCTAGGAGCGGCGGTGTTTGCGGGCGTGGTGCTGGACTTTGCTTTCCGTTAAGCAATGATCCTTGCGCCGCTGCAGCCCTTGAGGCGGCGCAAGACAAGCCTGGCCGCAGCTGCCTACACTGGTATTTCACTGTGCAGTTTCACTTCCATGAGGTAATACATGAGCTCGATACATACCGGCAAATCCAGCAACGACAGCGTTCTCGCGGACGCCGACAAGGCCCGCGACAAACTGGTCGGCGACCTGAAAAACGTCATCAATGAAGCGGAAGGCTGGCTCGATGGCGCCAAGGATCAGACGGGCGAGAATGTCAAAGCCGTCAAGGACAAGTTCATCGCCACCCTGGAAACGGCCAAGAAGGACTTGATCAAGCTGGAAGAAGACTTGCTCGAACGTACCAAGAAGGCGGCCAAGGCCACCGATGAATACGTGCAGGACAATCCATGGAAAGCCGTAGGCGCGGGCGCCGTCGTGGGCGTGCTGTTCGGCCTGCTGCTTTCCTCGTCACGCCGCTAAGTAATCCTCGGGAAATTAGTGTGAATTTATGACAAACAGAACCGGATGCTATGCAAGGCGCTCGCTGCGACGCAGTGCGAGCACTGCTAGCAGTGAGCAACGCCGCAGAGCGCCGGTTATGGAAGTCAGAAATCACAATAATTTATTGGGGGTTACTTAGTAGTAGCAGTATTGACGGCGTTCGCCGTCTCCTGACGCGAAAGGCAGCATATGGCTATCATGCACCATGTCGCCCAAGTCGCAGCGACCCTCGCCGCCATCGTCCAGACCCGTCTGGCCCTGGCGGCCGTGGAAATGGAAGAAGAGTCGCTGCGCTTCCTGTCCTATCTGGCGCTGGCCATGCTGGCGCTGCTATGCCTGTTCGTCGGCCTGGTATTGATCGTATTCCTCGTCATCGTGCTGTTCTGGGATACGCACCGCATCGCCGCCATCGCCGTCACGGCCGCCGTTTTCATCGCTGCCGCCGTCGCCACCCTGCTGGGCGTGCGCGCCAGTTTCCGCAGCAAGCCGAAACTGCTGTCCTTTACACTTTCCGAACTGAATAAAGACCTGGACGAGCTGCAATTGCTGGCCCGCCGGGGATCGGAGCGGCCATGACCACGCATCCCACCAAACTGGCCCACGTGCACACGGCCGCCAGCCTGGCGCAGCGGCGCGACGCGCTGCTGGCCGAATGCGCGCTGCAGCGCCTGGCCCTGGGCGTGCAGACGCGGCAGCTGCTGGAACCATTGACGGGCGGCAACCTGCGCCACACGCTGGCCACGCGTTTCAAAATTCCCCTGATGATAGGCGGCGCCGTGCTGGGCCTGGCATTGGTGCGTCCGCGCCGCATCCTGCCGCTGCTGCGGGCCAGCGGCGCGCTGCTCAAGCACGCCACCACTGCCCTGCCCGTCGTGCTGGCACTGGCGCGGCGTTTCAGCAAGAAAGAAACGCCGCCGTAACTATTTTTGTTCCTGGCTGCATCCAAATGGCGAGCCCGTGCGTATGTAGGATATCAACCAGCCGGTTGAGCCAACGACCAGGAGTTCGCCATGCATGCCTTCATCGCCCCACGCCATACCGCCCCCTCGCTCACCGTCCTGTGCGCCGCCCTGCTGCTGAGCGCCTGCGCTCCCATGGGCGCGCGCTATTCGCAGCAACAATTGCCGAACGCCGTGCAAGTGCCCGATGGCCACCAGGTGGCCATGCAGACGGTGGGCGTGGGCAAGATCGCCTATGAATGCAAGGCAAAGAAAGATAGCTCCGGCCATGAATGGGCCTTCGTGGGACCGGACGCGGCCCTGAACGACCGCAGCGGCATGCAAGTGGGCACGTATGCGGGCCCACCGGCCACCTGGGCCAGCCTGGACGGCTCGAAAGTGACTGCCACGCAAGTGGCCGTAGCGCCAGCCGGGGCGGGCAATATCCCGTATCAACTGGTAAAAGCCAATCCGGCCACGGGCAGCGGCGCCATGCAGGGCGTCAGCTACATCCAGCGCGTGGCCACCAGCGGCGGCGTGGCGCCAAGCAGCCCCTGCGGCATGGACACCGTCGGCGCCAAATTATGGGTGCCCTACCAGGCCGACTATATCTTCTGGAAAGCCGCATAAACACGCGCCAGGCCGGCCCAAGCCGCTTCCCGGCATGGGCCGCGCCGTCAACCGCGTCGCCTTACTTGCCCAGTTCATCCCCCATCTCGCGCCCGCGCTGCGCGGCCGCCTTGATGCCCTTGACGATGGCCGCCTTCACGCCGCTCTCTTCCATGCTGGTGAGTGCAGCATATGTCGTGCCGCCTTTCGACGTGACGCGCTCGCGCAGCAGGGACACGGGTTCGCTGGAGTTGGCCGCCAGCTGCGCCGCGCCCGTAAACGTGGCAATGGCCAGCTGCGTGCCCTGCTCCGGCGTCAAGCCCAGTTCGGCGGCCGCCTGCTGCATCGCTTCGATAAAGTAAAACACATAGGCGGGACCGCTGCCGGACACGGCCGTGACGGGGTCGATCTTCGCTTCGTCGTCGAGCCAGACGGTCTGGCCGACGGCGCGCAGGATGGCGTCCGCCGTCTTTTTCTGTTCTTCGCTGACGCCGCCGCTGGCCACCATGCCCGTGATGCCCATGCCGATCAGGGCCGGCGTGTTCGGCATGCAGCGCACGATGGCAGGGTAATCGCCGAGCCAGCGCGACAAATCGGCGGCGCGGATGCCGGCCGCGATCGACAGGATCAAGGGCGCCCGCTCGCCGTCGAGGAAGGGCAGCAATTGCGCCGCCACTTCGCGCATGCTTTGCGGTTTCACGGCCAGCACGATCACGTCCACGCCGCGCAGCGCGTCGTCCGCAGACGTCGCCGTCGTCACGCCGAATTGCGCCTGCAGTTTTTCCAGCGCGGGCGCGTGCGGGTCGATCACGTGGATGTTGCCGCCCAGGGTCAATTTGCCCGCCAGGCCGGCGATCAGGGCCGCGGCCATGTTGCCGCCGCCTACAAAGGCGATATTCAATTCTGTCGTCATGCTTGTTCTCTCTTCATCAGGAATAGTTGCGGGAACCGAAGATGGCGCTGCCCACGCGCACGATGGTGGCGCCCTCGAGCACGGCGGCGCGCAAGTCGGCCGACATGCCCATGGACAAGGTGTCGAGCGCTAGGCCGTCCGCCTTCAATTGTTCGTACAGCGTACGCACTTGCGCAAACGCAAAGCGCTGGCGCTTGACATCCGTTTCCGGCTCGGGAATCGCCATCAGGCCGCGCAAGCGCAGGCGCG
This sequence comes from Janthinobacterium sp. GW460-12-1-14-LB5, assembly GCF_059423585.1. Lineage (NCBI taxonomy): Bacteria > Pseudomonadati > Pseudomonadota > Betaproteobacteria > Burkholderiales > Oxalobacteraceae > Janthinobacterium > Janthinobacterium sp. GW460-12-1-14-LB5. The sequence goes on from NZ_JBWKYD010000006.1 coordinate 114,293, forward strand.
GCAGCTGCGCCACGGCATGCGCCAGCGCCGGCAATTCAGCGGGCGTCACGCCGCTCTTGCTCGCTTCGCCGCTGATATTGACTTGCAGGCAGATATTCAGATCCGGCAAGCCGGCCGGCCGTTGCTCGGACAGGCGCACGGCGATCTTTTCCCGCTCCACCGTATGCACCCAGTCGAAGTGTTCGGCGATGGGGCGCGTCTTGTTGCTCTGGATGGGGCCGATGAAGTGCCAGGCAGGCCCGGCTTGCGGCAGCGCAAGTTTGACGGCCGCGATCTTGTCGAGCGCTTCCTGCAGATAATTTTCGCCAAACGCCGTCTGGCCCGCGTGCATGGCTGCCAGCACGGCGTCTGCGCCGAAGGTTTTCGAGACGGCCAGCAGGGTCACGTCCTCGGGCGCGCGCTGCGCCTCCAGGGCGGCCTGCGCAATACTGTCGCGCACGGCTTGCAAGTTCTGTTCGATTGTGGACATAATCATTTTCTAGTGTATAGGGGCGGCGGCACGGTGCGCCAGCCCATCAATGCAGGCACAGGGATTATAAATGGACATCTCCGAACTACTCGCTTTCTCCGTCAGCAACAAGGCTTCCGACCTGCACCTGTCTTCCGGCCTGCCGCCGATGATACGGGTCCATGGCGACGTGCGCCGCCTCAACGTGGCGCCGCTCGAGCACAAGGAAGTGCACAGCATGATCTACGACATCATGAACGACAGCCAGCGCAAGGCGTATGAAGAGGCGCTGGAATGCGATTTCTCGTTCGAGATTCCCGGCCTGGCCCGTTTCCGCGTCAACGCCTACAACCAGGAACGGGGCGCCTCGGCCGTGCTGCGCACGATTCCCTCGAAAGTACTGACCCTGGATGAACTGAACGCGCCGCGCATCTTCGGCGAACTGGCCATGCGCCCGCGGGGACTCGTGCTGGTGACGGGGCCGACGGGTTCGGGCAAGTCGACCACGCTGGCGGCGATGGTGAACCACGTCAACGAGCGCCTCAACCACCATATATTGACCATCGAAGACCCGATCGAATTCGTGCATGAGCCGAAAAAATGCCTGATCAACCAGCGCGAGGTGGGCTCGCACACGCATTCGTTCAGCAACGCGCTGCGCTCGGCCCTGCGCGAAGACCCGGACGTCATTTTAGTGGGCGAGTTGCGCGACCTGGAAACCATCCGCCTGGCGCTGACGGCGGCCGAAACGGGCCACCTCGTGTTCGGCACCCTGCACACCTCGTCGGCGGCCAAATCCATCGACCGCATCATCGACGTCTTTCCCGCCGAGGAAAAGGAAATGGTGCGCGCCATGCTGTCCGAATCGCTGCAAGCCGTGATTTCGCAAAACTTGCTTAAAACCAAGGATGGCGCGGGCCGCGTGGCCGCGCATGAAATCATGCTGGCCACGCCGGCCGTGCGCAACCTGATCCGCGAAGCGAAAGTGGCGCAAATGTATTCGGCCATCCAGACGGGCAGCAACGTGGGCATGCAGACCCTGGACCAGTGCCTGTCCGACCTGGTGCGGCGCGGCACGATCTCGGCGGAAACGGCCCGCTCGGCCGCCAAGGCGCCCGAAAACTTCCCCGGATAAGCCATGCAGACCAACCACGAACACTATGGCGCCATGCACGCGCTGCTGGCGCAGATGCGCGCGCGGGGCGGCTCGGACCTGTTCATCACGGCCGGCTTTCCGCCCGCCATCAAGCTCGACGGCAAGCTGACGCCGCTGACGGGTGGCGCGCTGGCCGCGCAACAGGCGGCCGGCTACGTGCGCGCCGTCATGAACGAACGCCAGGCGGCCGAGTTCGAGTCCAGCCGCGAAGCCAATTTCGCCATCAGCCCGGAGGGACTCGGGCGTTTCCGCGTATCCGCCTTCGTGCAGATGGGCCAGGCAGGCATGGTCTTGCGATTGATCAATACCGCCATCCCTACCCTGGATGGGCTCGGTTTACCCGCCATCCTGCAAGACGTGGTGATGAGCAAGCGGGGCCTCGTCATCATGGTGGGCGCCACGGGCTGCGGCAAGTCGACCACCCTGGCGGCCATGGTGGGCCACCGCAACGCGCACAGCCACGGCCACATCATCACCATCGAAGACCCCGTGGAATTCATCCATCCGCACGGCAACTGCATCGTCACCCAGCGCGAAGTGGGCGTCGATACGGACGACTGGGCCACGGCCCTGAAAAACACCCTGCGCCAGGCGCCCGACGTGATCCAGATCGGAGAGATACGCGACCGCGACACCATGGACCACGCCATCGCATTCGCCGAGACGGGCCATCTGTGCCTGGCCACCCTGCACGCAAACAACGCCAACCAGGCGCTGGACCGCATCATCAATTTCTTCCCCGAAGAGCGGCGCCAGCAACTGCTGATGGATCTGTCGCTGAATTTAAAAGGCATGATTTCGCAGCGTTTGATCCCCAACAAGGAAGGCGGCGGACGCAAGGCGGCGCTGGAAATCCTGCTCAATTCGCCGCTGATGAGCGACCTGATCTTCAAGGGCCAGGTGCACGAGATTAAGGAATTGATGAAAAAATCGCGCGAACATGGCATGCAGACCTTCGACCAGGCCCTGTTCGACCTGCACGAGGCGGGCGCCATCAGCTATGAAGATGCGCTGCGCAATGCGGATTCCGTCAACGACCTGCGCCTGGCGATCAAGCTCAAGGGCGCAACGGCGCCGGACGCTGCGCCACCCTCAACCGCCACCAAGCTGGGACTCCTCTGACATGAGCAACATCCACGATCTCCAGGCCACCGCGCTGGACGGCACGCCCGTCGACCTGGCGCGCTACAAGGGCAAGGTCTTGCTAATCGTCAACACGGCCAGCGCCTGCGGCTTCACGCCCCAATATGCGGGACTGGAAGCGCTGTACCGCGAATTCCACGAGCAGGGGCTGGTCGTGCTGGGTTTTCCCTGCAATCAATTCCGCCAGCAGGAACCGGGCTCGCATGCCGAGATCGGCGCCTTTTGCGAAAAGAACTTCGGCGTCACCTTTCCCCTGTTTGCCAAGGTCGACGTGAATGGCCCGCATACGCATCCCCTGTTTGCGCAATTAAAACAGGCGGCGCCCGGGATATTGGGTACGCAATCGATCAAATGGAATTTCACCAAGTTTTTGGTGCGCAAGGATGGCAGCGTATTTCGCCGCTACGCGACGGCCAGCAAACCGGCCAGCCTGGCGGCCGACATACGGCAATTGCTACAGGAATAGAAACACAATACTTTGATTTAAGACAATAATCATGTGAAATCGGCAAAAGCGTATTTATTTCATGCTTGATATCAATATTGTGTTTCAAATAGCAAATATCGGTGATAATGTTTACATAATTATTCGCAGATATCGATCAAAAAACGATGCCAGTCTTTGGGAAAATATTATCTTCATGGATGCGGATGGGTATTTATTCCCGCCTCTTCATCCCTATTATCTTCCTGATACTCGCCGTTTCCGCCGTCCGCTATCACGCCCTGCTCGGTACGGAAACGGCGCTGGCCAAGGCGCGCTACCAGAGCGATGCCCGGCAACTCGACCTGTTCCTCGCCAATAGCGTGCTGCCGCTGGCCGTGCATACGGACAGTCAGGCGATGCGCGACAGCGTGCGGCAAGTGCTGCGCAGCGCCCTGCCGCTGAACCGCAGCCTCGTTTCCGCCCGCTGGGACACGGCTGGCGCGCATGTCGAAGTGCTGGCCGACAACAAGCTGGCCGGCACACGGGCCACGGTGCCGGCATGGTTCGAGCGCCTGGCCGGCATCACGGCCATCCGCAGCCGCCTGACGGTGGCGCTGCCGGACGGCGGCGACGGCATCCTCGACCTGCACTACACGCCCGGCCTGCCCCTGGCGCAGGTGTGGCACAAGGTGCGCGAACAGGCCATCCTCAGCAGCATCAATATCGTGCTCGTCTTCCTCTTGCTGGGCCTGATCCTGGCGACGCACCGCCGGCTGCTGGCGCGCTTCGTGCAAGCGACCGACCGCTTCCGCGATGGCAACTTCGCCGTGCGCCTGGCGGCCGGCGCCACGCCCGAGGCGCAAGCCGTGTCGCAGTCGTTCAACGGCATGGCCGGCGATATCGAAGAGCTGTTGATCTCGCTCAAGACCAGCCAGCGCCAGCTTGGCGAACAACTGAACGAAACCGTGCACATGCAGCAGGCGCTGCAAAAGCTGTCGTGGCAAAACTACAATGATGTGCTGACGGGCTTGCCCAACCGTGCCGCGCTGGCCGCCCGCTTCGAACAGGAACTGTTCCTCGCGCGCGAACGCCAGCGCCTGCTGGCCGTCTGCCTGTTCGACCTCGACCACTTCCAGGCCATCAACGACCGCTACGGCGCCGAGGCGGGCGATGAAATCCTCAAGCAGGTGGCCGGCCGCCTGCACGGTTTTGCTGGCCAGATCCATTACGCGGCGCGCCTGGGCGGCGATGAATTCGTCATGCTGCTGTGCGGCCAGGCCAGCATCGCCAGCATCGAACAGAACGTCACGCAGCTGATGGCTGAGCTGGACCGCCCCTACCAGTGCGACCAGCAGGCGCTGCACATGACGGCCAGCGCCGGCATCGCCGTCTACGCGGGCAAGGACCTGAATACGGAAAGCCTGCTGCGCCACGCCGACCACGCCGTCTACCAGGCGAAACTGACGGGGCGCAACCAGTACCACTTCTTCGACACCAATCTCGACGAGGAAGTGCGCACCCACCACAACCAGCGCACGGAAGTGCGCCAGGCCCTGATCAACGGCGAACTGCGGCTGTACTACCAGCCCAAGGTGAACATGCGCGCCGGCACGGTGGTGGGCATGGAAGCGCTGCTGCGCTGGCAGCATCCGCGCCGCGGCGTGCTGGCGCCCGCGCAATTCCTGCCGCTGGTGGAACAGACGGACCTGATCATCGATATCGGCGAATGGGTGCTGCGCCAGGCCCTGTGGCAGATGCAGCGCTGGACGGCAAGCGGCAAGCACTGGGTGGTCAGCGTGAACATCGCGGCGCGCCACTTCCAGCAACCGGACTTCGTCTCGCGCCTGGAAACCATCCTCGGCGAATTTCCCGGCGTGCGCGCCAGCATGCTGGAACTGGAAATCCTCGAATCGTCGGCCCTGCACGACATCGAAGACGTGCGCCGCATCATCCGCGCCTGCCAGGCGCTGGGCATCACCTTCGCCCTCGACGATTTCGGCACCGGCTACTCGTCGATGTCATATTTAAAACGCCTGCCGGCGAACATCGTCAAGATCGACCAGAGCTTCGTGCGCAATATGCTCAACGACCGCGACGACCTGCACCTGGTGCGCGCCGTCATCGGCCTGGCCCGTTCGTTTTCCCTGACGGTGATCGCCGAAGGCGTGGAAAGCGTCGAGCATGGCGCGCGCCTGATCCAGCTGGGCTGCGACCTGGCGCAAGGCTACGGCATCGCCCGCCCCATGCCGGCCGACGCCGTGCTGGAGTGGGCGGCCAACTTCGTGCCAGCGCCGCAATGGCGCATCGCCCAGTACAGCGAAGCGCCTATTTGACGGGGATCAAGGCCGAGTCGATCAATTCGATCCAGTGCCGCACGGGCGTCTCCGTGCCCGACTGCAGATGGCTCAGGCAACCGATATTCGCCGATACGATCTCGTCCGGCTCGCACGCTTCCAGGTTCGCCAGCTTGTTGTCGCGCAGCTGCTGCGACAGGGCCGGCTGCAGGATCGAATACGTGCCGGCCGAACCGCAGCACAGATGGCTGTCCGCGCACAGGCGCACGTCGACGCCGACGGCGCGCAGCACCTGCTCCACCTTGCCGCGCACCTGCTGGCCGTGCTGCAGGGTGCACGGCGGATGGTACGCCACTCTTTTGCCGATGCGCCCTTGCAGCAGCGCCACCAGTTCCGCCTCGAAGGCCGGCATGATCTCGGACAGATCGCGCGTCAGTGCCGCGATGCGCCGCGCCTTGTCCGCATACTGCGCATCGTGCGCCAGCAGGTGGCCGTATTCCTTCACCGTGGCGCCGCAGCCGGAGGCCGTCATGACGATGGCTTCGGCGCTGTCGACGTACGGCCACCAGGCGTCGATATTGCGGCGCATGTCGTCCAGCGCCGCTTCCTGGTCGTTCAGGTGATGGCGCAGGGCGCCGCAGCAGCCCGCCTTGGGCGCGACGATCAATTGCACGCCGAGCGCGTCGAGCACGCGCGCCGTGGCCGCGTTGATGTTCGGCGACATGGCCGGCTGCACGCAGCCGTCGAGCAGCAGCATGGTGCGCGCATGCTGGCGCGCGGGCCATGCGCCGGCGGCGGCACCGGGGCGCAATTTGTCCTGCAAGCCTTTTGACAGCAAGGGCCGCAGCGCCTGCCCCGCCTTGTACACGGGCGTAAACAGCCAGCGGCGCGGCAAGGCTTCCTTCAGGGCGAAGCGCAAGGCCCGTTCGCGCAAGGGGCGCTGCACGCGCTGCTCGACGACGTTGCGGCCGATGTCGACCAGGCGCCCGTACTGCACGCCGGAGGGACAGGTCGACTCGCAGTTGCGGCAGGTCAGACAGCGGTCCAGGTGCGTCTGCGTCTTGGCCGTGACGGGCGCGCCCTCCAATACCTGCTTGATCAGGTAGATGCGTCCGCGCGGGCCGTCGAGTTCATCGCCCAGCAGCTGGTAGGTGGGACAGGTGGCCGTGCAAAAGCCGCAATGCACGCAGGCGCGCAGGATGGCTTCGGCTTCGTCGCCTGCCGGCGTATTCTTGATGAAATCGGCGAGATTGGTTTGCATGCGCTCAAGTCATTCTGTGCGGGTTGAAGATGCCGGCCGGGTCGAACGCCTGCCGCAGGCGCTGGTGGATTTTCTCAACGGCCGGCGCCAGCGGGTGGAACACGCCCACGGCCTTGTCGCCGCCGCGGAACAGGGTGGCGTGGCCGCCAGCGGCAGCCACCGCCTGGCGGATGTCTTGCGCGCCGGCCGCATCGGCGTCGGCGTCGAGCTTGAGCCAGCGCTGCGCGCCGCCCCACTCGATCAGCTGGCGCCCCTTGACGATTACGGCGCTGGCGTGCGGCGGCAGCGACAGCCGCCACAGGCTGCCCGCGCCCGCAAAAAAGTCGTGCGTCTGCTCGCGCAAGGACAGCCAGAAGGCGGCCGCGTCATCGGGCGCCAGCAGCTCGCCCCCCAGCGACTGCAGCGCCGCCGACACGGCCGCCTCGGCGCCGGACAGGCGCACGCTCAAGACGCCATCGTGCCAGCAGCTGGCCGATATCGGCAGCGGTTGACCGGCCCATTCATTGAGCAAGCGCAAGGCGGCGATTTCCGCGCACGCCACGCGCAAGGTCGCTTCGCGCAGCGGCAGGGGCAGCACCTTCAGCGACACTTCCAGGATCAGGCCCAGGGTGCCCAGGGACCCCGCCAGCAGGCGCGAGACATCGTAGCCGGCCACGTTTTTCATGACCTGCCCGCCAAAGGCCAGGCGTTCGCCGTGGCCATCCAGCAGCACGGCACCCAGCACGAAGTCGCGCAAGGCCCCCGCGCTGGCCCGGCGCGGGCCGGACAGCGCGCAGGCGACGACGCCGCCCAGCGTGGCGCCGGGGCCGAAGTGCGGCGGCTCGAAGGCCAGCATCTGGTTGCGCGCGGCCAGCGCCGCCTCGATCTCGGCGAGCGGCGTGCCGCAGCGGGCCGTGATCACCAGCTCCGTCGGTTCATAGTCGATGATGCCCGCATACGCGCGCGTATCGAGCACCTCGCCATCGAGCTGCTGGCCATACCAGTCTTTCGTGCCGCCGCCGCGCAGGCGCAAGGGCTTGCCCGCCGCGCCGGCAGCGAGGATCTGCTGCCTGAATTGTTCCACTATCGCTTGCAAAGGAGTCTCCGGCGGTTAAAAACGGGGCAGGTTGGCGAACGGCAGGCGCCCCGCCGTCACATGCATCTTGCCGAATTCGGCGCAGCGGTTCAAGGTGGGAATCGCCTTGTCCGGGTTCAGCAGGGTATGGGGATCGAAGGCGCGCTTGACGGCAAAGAAGGCATCGAGTTCGGCGCGCGTAAATTGCACGCACATGGAATTGATCTTTTCCATGCCCACGCCATGTTCGCCCGTAATCGTGCCGCCCACGGCCACGCACAGGGCCAGGATGTCCGCGCCGAACGCTTCGGCGCGCTCGAATTCGCCGGGCATGTTGGCGTCGAACAGGATCAGCGGGTGCAAATTGCCGTCGCCCGCGTGGAACACATTGGCGCAGCGCAAGCCATGCGTCGTTTCCATGGCGGCGATGCCCGTCAGGACTTCCGCCAGGCGCTTGCGCGGGATGGTGCCGTCCATGCAGTAGTAGTCGGGCGAGATGCGCCCGGCAGCGGGAAACGCGTTCTTGCGGCCGGACCAGAATTTCATGCGCTCCGCTTCCGACTGCGACACGGCAATCGCGCTGGCGCCCGCCCCTTCCAGCACAGCCGTCATGCGGGCGATTTCCTCTTCCACTTCCTCGTGCGTGCCGTCCGCTTCGCACAGCAGGATGGCCGCCGCATCGGTGTCGTAGCCGGCCTTGACGAACGGTTCGACCATGCGCGACGAGGTCTGGTCCATCATTTCCAGCCCCGCCGGGATGATGCCGGCGGCGATCACGTTGGCCACGGCATTGCCGCCCGTGACGACGTCGCCGAACGAGGCCATGATGACCCGCGCCGTCGCCGGTTTCGGTATCAGCTTGACCGTCACTTCCGTGACGATGCCCAGCATGCCTTCGGAGCCGATGAAGACGGCCAGCAGGTCGAGGCCGGGAGAGTCCAGGCATTCGCCGCCCAATTCCAGCACGTCGCCATCAATGGTAACAACGCGCACGCGCAGCACATTGTGCACGGTCAAGCCGTATTTGAGGCAATGCACGCCGCCCGAGTTTTCCGCCACGTTGCCGCCGATGCTGCAGGCGATCTGCGACGAGGGGTCGGGCGCGTAATACAGCGAATATTGCGCCGCCGCTTCGGAAATGGCCAGGTTGCGCACGCCCGGCTGCACCACGGCCGTGCGCGCATAGGCATCGAGGCGCACGATGCGGTTCAAACGCGCCGTCGACAGCACCACGCCGTCGGCGATGGGCAAGGCGCCGCCCGACAAGCCCGTGCCGGCGCCGCGCGGCACGATCGGCACGCCAAGTTCGCGGCAGACGCCGAGGATGGCGATCACCTGTTCCTCCGTGTCGGGCAGGGTCACCACCATCGGCAGCTGGCGGTAGGCGGCCAGGCCGTCGCATTCGTAGGGACGCGTATCTTCCGCGTCGGACAGCACGCAGCGGGCCGGCAGCACGGCCAGCAGGGCCGCGACGACGGTTTGCTGGCGCGCGGCGGTCAATCCGGATTCGGGGGCGGCATTGAGCATAGGAAAAATGAACAAAAGTGCATGGGCGTGCAACGATTGTAAGCACAAAAGTGGCGCACAGCGCATTTTTTGTCCGATTTGCAGGCAAATCCGCGGCCAGGCGGCGCGCAGTGTCGTATGCTGCCCCCATTCTTCTTGACAGGATCGACATCATGGGCAACCGACTTTCGAAAATCGCCACGCGCACGGGCGACAATGGCAGCACCGGCCTGGGCGACGGCAGCCGCACCAGCAAGGACAGCGCCCGCATCCACGCCATGGGCGACGTGGACGAACTGAACTCCAACATCGGCTTGCTGCTGTGCGAAGCCATGCCCGACGCCTTGCGCGAGGAGCTGGTGGCCATCCAGCACGACCTGTTCGACCTGGGCGGAGAAATCTGCATTCCCGGCTACCAGCTGATCAAGGAGGAGCATGTGCTGCGCCTCGATGCGTTATTGGCGAAATACAATGCGGACTTGCCGGCCCTCTCCGAATTCATCCTGCCGGCCGGTTCGCGCGCCGCCTCGCTGGCGCACGTGTGCCGCACCGTATGCCGCCGCGCCGAGCGCAGCATCGTCGCCCTGGCCAATGCGGAACCCCTGCACGAACATCCGCGCCAGTACGTGAACCGCCTGTCGGACCTGCTGTTCGTGCTGTCGCGCGTGCTCAACCGCTTCGCCGGCGGCAGCGACGTGCTGTGGCGGCATGACCGCACGCGGGGATAAGGCCGCCGCTACCGGCTGACCAGCGTGCTGGCTGGCCGGCAAAATCATTTATTTACGGCAAGTACGGATCGCAGCGGTCGTTGCACAGCATATGTGCCTTGGTGCAGGCACCTGGCGAGGTCGGATGGTTGATCATGCACTGTTCCAGTTTGTCGTCGCAGGTCAGATAGCATTCCAGGTCACCGTCGCCGGCCATCGCATACGAGGCGCTGACGCCCATGGCAAACAAAAAGAACCCCAGTTTTTTGAACATAAGCACTCCTGTTGAATTGACAGACGATCACTGACATCCATGGCGCGCCGTCTCTTACGCGCCATCCATGAGCGGGTAAGGCATCGGCGCGTCAATGACGCGGCGGGCGCAGGCACTCCTTCTGGCAAGCCTGATAATTTTCCATGCAGGCCGGCTGGCCGAATTCCACGCAATCGAGCAGGTTGCGTTCGCAGACAAAGGTGCAGTCAGGGCCAAATGCCTGGGCACTGAAGGACAAGGCCGCGCCGGCGGCGAACAGGAAAGCGGCAATCTTTTTGAACATGGTCAGCCTTTCAGGTTAAAAGTTGCAACGTCATATTTTCTTCAGCGCCGCTTCCAGCGCACCCGTATTGAAGCCCTGGATCTTGCGGTTGCCGATCAGCACCACGGGCACGCCGCCGCCACCGAGTGCTTCATGGGCTTGTTTCGCTGCCGGCGATTTCTCGATATCGAGATCGACGAATTCGATCTTGTTTTCCTTGAAATACGCGCGCGTCTTGGCGCAATAAGCGCACCAGTCCGTGCCGTACAGCACCACCTTGGCCTGCGCATTCGGGAAATACGCGGCGTAATTGCCTTCCGTGTAATCCGCTTTGAGCAAGCCAGGCAGCAAGGACAGGCCGTAACCGCTGCCCAGGCCGGCCGCCAGGATCAAGCCATACATGGCGATGGTTTTAATTTTTTTCTGCATCATAGGTGTTATCGGAGGCGTGGATGATCGAGGGGCGGCCAGTGAAAAATACGGCTACCGGCCGCCTTGCAATACAAAAAAACGGATATCAGGCGCCGATCTCGCAGACTTTCAGACAGTTTTTGTAGCTGCCTATGCAAAATGGGGACCTGTCGCCATTTTGCATCGTGCACTCCCGCCATTCTTCCTCGCAGACAGAGCAGCCGATATCCGAAGCGAAGGCATAGGAAGCACTCAATCCCAGGGTAAAAATAAATGCTGCAATCTTTTTCATTTACTACTCTCCATGTTAGCAATTGCCTCAGGCAATCACGTCAGACCAGTCGTAAGAAATTTCATCTTTGCTTGCTACAAAATCGAATATAGACCGCACTTATTTTAGAGTCAACGTTTCCTTCCGATAAATTTCCAATTTGGAAAATATATCGGGGAAGCCCCTGAAATGTGGAATTTGGAGAGATTGGAAGGCGCCAAACGTCTATACAATATCGGCGCCGCAAGCAGATAAAGGCCGGTTGCGGGCGCAACCGGCCGAGCGGCTACAGGGCTTCCAGAAAGCTCTTCAGCGCGATGATTTCCCCGGACGTCAGCTGCAATGGCTGCAGCAGGGGCGAGGTGACGGGAAACTTCGGATCGGCCGCCTGCTGCGCGTTGTGCGGCACGGGGCGCGACATGCCCGCGTTATACATGTTCAGCAAACCTACCATCTGCGGAAACAGGCCGTTGTGCATCCACGGCCCCGATTGCGCCACGCCGCGCAAACCGGGCGTGCGGAACTTGCCCACGTCCTCATCCTTGCCCGTCACCAGGTAGCGTCCCAGGTCTTCATATTTCTTGCGCCCGTAATACGTCAATCCCAGGTTGTGGAATTGCTGGTCCGTCAGCAGGGCGCCGCTGTGGCAGGTCATGCAGCGCGCCTTGGTGCGGAACAGGTGCAGGCCCAGCAGTTCACGGTCGTTCAGGGCCGTGCGTTCGCCCTCCAGAAAGGTATCGAAACGCGTGACGGGCGGCAACACCGTGCGCTGGTAGTCGGCCAGCGCCGTCAGGATGCGCGGCAAGGTCACGCCATCTTTCTTGCCGAAAGCAGCATTGAATTGCGCCGGGTAATCGTCCAGCGCGGCCAGCTTGGCCGCCAGGGCCGGCACGTCCATGGCCATCTCGTCCGGATGCTGCAAGGGGCCCAGCGCCTGCTCTTCCAGGGTGCTGGCGCGGCCATCCCAGAACAGCGGCTTGATCTGCGCCACGCCCAGCAAGCCCGGCGTATTGCGCTGTCCCAGCCGGCCCTCATGCCCGACGGAAACACGCTTGCTGTCGGCAAAGCTGTGCGCGGGACTGTGGCAGCTGAGGCAAGCCACCGCGTTCGAGCGCGACAAGCGCGGGTCGTTGAACAGGCGCTGCCCCAGCGCCGCCACGGCCGGCGCCACCAGCGGCGCGGGCATGGCCGACACGGGCGCCATTTCCTGCGGCGTCACGCCTTCAGGCACGTGCGGGAGAGGCCAGCCGGCAATGGGCCGGACATAGATCTGGCGCAGACAGGCCAGGTCCCAGCCGCTTGCGCTGGCGCAAGGTTCTACGCTGGCCGCCGCGCCTTCGCGCGCCTGGCCATCGAGGCTGAGCAACAGGGCGCCGCCCGCCAGCAAGGCGGCCAGGGCGGCCGTGGTTTTTTTCAGGTGGGATACAGTTTTCATGCGCCTGCCCATGCATTCATTAGAATCGGTAGCCGAGTTCCAGCGTGAACTGGCGGCCTTTTTCATACACGACATCGGTCGTCGACTGGAACAGGGGATTGCTGCGGTTGCTTACGTTCTCTATCCCCAGGTTCACGAAGCCCTCGCCCGGCCCCGTCTTCGGCAGCGCGTACTGCACGCGCAAGTCCCAGGTGATCGACTTGCCCACCGTAATGTCCTTGAAGACGTTGGCCTCTTCGCCGTCGAACAGCTTGGCCTCGCCCGTCGCCACCATGCCCGTTTCCGGCCCCCGCACGCGGAAGAAATTGTCGACTTTCAGGCGGTAGGCGGGGAGGTCCGTCGACAGCAGCAGGCGCGCCGTCCATGGCCGGTTGTAATTGTTGGCGGGACGATCGATCCAGCGCATGAACTTGCCCTGGTAATAGATGTATTTGCCCAGGTCGTCCGACAGTTCGTTCAGGGTGTTGTCGTAATCGGCATGCGTGCTGGTGGTGCGCGTGCGGTCATAGCCGAAGTGCAGCTGCGTGGCGCTGCCGCCCCAGCGCAGCGGGCGCGCCGTTTCGGCGGCCAGGGTCCACACCTTGCTGTCGCTGCGGCCGATGTTGTCCCAGCGGTAATTCGCGGCCGATTCCAGGTGCTGCACCATCTCGTCGCGGCCTTCGCGCAGCACGCGCTTGGCGCTCCACTTCACGCCACCCCATTGCTGGCTGATGCCCAGCATTTTTTCATCCGTGTACGGCACCTTCATCTCGCCCGTCTTGTACCAGGCCCAGTTGGTGGCCATCTCGGGCGCCGCCCAATCCTTCAGCAGGCCGCCCGCCACGGTACGCTTTTGCGCAGCGGTCTGCAGTGTCAGGCGTTTCGAGCGCGCATAGAAATCGAAGAAATTGCGGCCATAGTAGCGGTTGGCGCCCACCTCGATCTGCGTCGTGCCCTTGCCGGCCACGTCCCAGAAGGCCGACAGGCGCGGCGCGATGCTGGACTTCGGCGACAGGTCGTCCGCATCGTAGCGCGCACCCAGGCGCAGGCGCACGTCGCCCAGCCTGACGTCGTCCTGCAGGAAGGCGCCACGCGTCTTGTTGCTCAGTTCATAGGCGCCCGCGTAAAAAATGATGCGCTGCTCCAGGTACTGCCCGCGCACGTTCGGCGCCGCGTTCCAGGGCCTGGCCAGGGAGCAAAACTGCGCATCCACCCCGCCGCCCGCCATATTGCAGGAATTGATATCGCGCGACCCCGTGTATTGTTCATACTGGGTATTGCGGCGGTAGCTCGAACGCTGCGTGCCCAGTTCCAGCCCCGCCTGGAGCGTGTGCGAGGCGCCCAGCCAGTCGACGGGTTCCCACTTCAGCTTGCCCTGATACTGGGCGTTTTCCTGCTCCTGATCCACGTCGCCATAACCGCCCTCGCCGCTATTCCATGCCGAGCCGGTCGTCTTCACGCCCCAGTTCTTGTCATTCGAGTAGCGCCACAATTTCCAGATGCTGGCATCGGCACGGCGCGAACTGTCCATCCTGTTCCAGCTCAAACGGTGTTCCGCCGTGGCGTTGCCCAGCAGCGCCAGCGGGTGCGTCAAGCCCAGGTTGACGCCATTGCCGCCGCTCTGCAGGTGGAAGTTGCTGTTTTTCGAGTTAGCAAGAAAATAATCGCCGCTGGCCGGCGCATGCATGAGCGAGAAATCGGCCAGCACGCCGGGGCGGATGGTCCAGAAACCGCGCACGAAGGCATTGTCGCTGCCGCGCTTTTGTACCTTGCGATTGGCGTCGCCGGCGCTTTGCAAGCCGTTGACATAGGCGTTCAGGGGGATTTCCGAGGTCTTGCGGACAAGGCTGCCGATCAGGCTGAAATTCTCCGTCACCTTGCCCTGCAGCGCGGCGCGGTAAGTCCATTTCTCGAATTCGGGCTGCAAATCGGCCGTGGCCGAATTGGCCGCGCTGTCGCGCTGGCTGTCGTTGAGCTTGTATTGCATCCACGACGAGCGCGTGCTTTCCACGGAAACCTGGCCGGACAGCTTGCGCGTGGGCGCGCAGGTATTGGCTTTTACGACACCGCCCTTGAAGCGGCCATACTCGGCGCCGATGTTCGCGTCGAGCACCGTCACGTCGCACAGCAGGCTGGTGTCGACGGCAAAGCCCTGGCTGGCCGACGGTGGCGTGGTATTGTTGTTGGTGTTGCCGACGCTCTTGCCGGGATGGTTGGTGGGGCCGATATCGTTGTTGAGCGACATGCCATCCATCTGGTACAGATTGTCGTAGAACTTGGCGCCGTTGATGCTGATGTCGGCCGGCGCCAGCTCGCCCTGGGTGGCGGACGCTTGCTGCTTGTTATCGAATTGCACGCTGGGGTTGATGCGCAACAAACTCGTGACATTGCCGTCGATGCCATTCATCGCTTCGATCTGGCGCCGGTCCAGGCGCTGTTCGCCGACGGAGACACGTTCGGCCTGCAAGCGCACTTCAGGCAGCACTTGCGCTGCGGCGTCGTCGGGCTTGGCTTCGGCGGCAACAACAGATGGCGTGGCGGCGCTGGCGCCAAAGGCCAGGCCGATGGCCAGCACGGACTGGCGCAGGGTAAGAATGGAAGACATGAAGAACCTTCAACTACGGATGGGAAAGGGGCAGTCTCATGATGCCGCCCTTCACTTGGTCCTCCAGTGTCGTCTTCTCATGCTGCCAATTGTAAATGATAACTATTACTATTCGCATTTACAAGACAGGAAGATCAAAACTCGGCTGTTTTTTTGACGTGCGTAAAAATTTTGGGCAGCCTGTCGCATCTGCGTCACGCCGCTCGCTTATGCGGGAGCCGCCACCGTGGACGGCTGCGCATGCACATGCTCGCGCAGCAAGCCGCGCAGCAACTGCACCTGCGCCACGGCGTCGGCCTGCAAGGCAGTCAAACCCTCGGCCGCACAGGACCCGGGCGCGGATGCCGGAGGGACACCGCGCAGCAGGGCATCGATTTCCCCGCTGACCTCGGCAATCCACTGCTGCAGCTCGGGCGGCGCCGGCTCGGCCTGGGGACTCAGGCTGATGCGCGCCGTGCTGCCCGCCACGCGGCGCAGCAGCGGCAAGGTGCGCAGCGCCGCCAGGCCCACGCCGCTGCTGCGGTCCAGGCGGCGTTCGATGCGCAAGCGCTGCAAGACTTGTTCCGCGTTATTACTGGCCAGCCCCGCCTCGCGGCGCAGGCGCGCGATGGCGCTGTCCCATTTACCGCCGGCCGCCAGCACGGCCAGCAGGTATTTCAGGTTGGCCGACACGGCCTTCGCCAGGCGCTGGTCCAGGTCGTCCGCCTCGCGGTCCGGCCACAGGAAGAACGTGGCCAGCAGGGCCAGCACGCAACCGAGCACATTGTTGCCCAGGCGGCTCATCGCATACACCATCTCGCTGGCCGGCGCCGCATAGTCGGCCACCAGCACGAAGGCGGGCGTCATGAACAGCACGTGCAGGCTGTAGCTGACGCGGCGCAAGGCCATGGTGGCGACGATCAGGGGAAACACCACCAGCGAAATCGCCAGCGGGGTGTGCACGGCCAGGCCGATCAGCACGGCCAGCACGGCGCCCAGCACGCTGCCCGCCACGCGCTCAATGCCGCGCGGCCAGGTGGTCGACACGGACGGCTGCAATATCAATAAGGTCGCCATGGTGGCCCAGTAGCCGAAGGGAATGTGCAAGGCCTCGACCAGCAGGAAGCCCGCCGTCGTCGCCAGCGACACGCGCGCCGCATGGCGCCAGCTCAGCGACTGCGGCGTGGCGTTGACTTTCGCCGTCTGCCACGCCTGCCCCAGCGCCAGGAACGCCGCCTCGCGCCACGGCAGCTGCGCCGCGCGCGGCAAGCCCAGTTCCATGAAGTCGACGTTCAGGCGCAGCGGCAGCAAGGCGCCCAGCGCCGCTTCCAGGCGCCGTCCGCACGCGGCCAGGCGGCGCTGCAAGGCCAAAGGCGGCGTTTCCGGCTGGCGCTGCACGGCTTGCCCCAGGCGGCGCAGCAGCACGGCCATCACTTCCAGGCTGCGCCGCGCGCGCGGGTCCTGGCGCAGCCGCTGCTGCTCGCGCTCGCACGTATGCGTGACGGCGATCAGGTAGGCGAAGATGCGCTCGGCGTCGCTGAGCGCCAGCAGCAGGTTGTCGTACAGGGCGCTGCGGCCCGCGCGCGCGGGCGGCACGGCGGCCAGCGCCACCCGCGCCGCCTCCAGCGCGGCGCGCGCCTGCGAACGGTAGCTGGCGCCATGCGCGGCCGCGTCCGGCTGCTCCGGGCCCTGTTCCAGGAAGCGCGCATTGTCGCGCGCGATGCCGGCCAGGCGCGAATACGCGGCGCGGATAGCGCGCCGGCTCGGGCCGAACGGATGGATGCGCCAGACCGTAAAGCTGAGCACGGTGGCAAACAGGCAGCCGAACATGTACAGGCCCAGGAAAGGCGCGCTTTGCGTCATCGATGCCAATGGGTGCGTGACCATCACCACGCAGGCCGTGGCCGCCAGGATGGCCACTTGCGCCGTGGCCGCGCCCCAGATGCGCGCCAGCGCGCCGGCCCAGGAAAACAGCAGCACGGCGACGGCCGCCGTCGCCATGCCATGGCCGGCGGCCAGCGCCGTCAGGCCGCCGGCCACCGTCGACAGCAGGCCGAAGCCCAGCATCGACACGAAACGCATGCGCCGCGTGCCCGCCGCGTCGGCCAGGCAAGTCCAGAAGGCGCCGATGGCGGCCCAGGAAAAATCGGGATGGTCGAACAGCAAGCCCAGCAGCAGCATGGCGCTCGAGGCGCAGGCCGCCCGCAAGCCTTCGGACAAGTTCGTTTCGTCAATGGCCAGGCTGACCATCCACAGGGGACGGCGCTGCGCCAGGGTATCGGTGTAGGCGTGCATGCCCGTCAGCCAGCGGCTTGCCAGCATGCGCGAACGGCGGTGGAGTTTCCTGAAATGCAAGATCGGCTTTGAAAGGGTATCAAAGCGTCATCGTAGCATTCCCGGACGAAAAATGTTGCAGTGCAGCGTAAAATCCCTGCGGACGAAAAAAAACGGCACCGCAGTGCCGCTTTTCATGCGGACAAGCAACCTTAGCTGACCATCGCCAGGCGCGGTCCGGCTGCCGGGAAACGCTGCTCGATCGAGGCGGCGATGCCGGCAGCGTCCAGGCCCACGCTTTTCAGCAGCTGCACGGGGTCGCCATGGTCGATGAAGACGTCGGGCAAGCCCAGCATCAAAATCGGCTTGACGATCCCTTCCGCCGCCAGGGCTTCGGCCACGGCCGAACCGGCGCCGCCCATGATGCAGCCCTCTTCCACCGTCACCAGGTAATCGTGATCCGCAGCAAGCTGCTTCACCAGCGCCACGTCGAGCGGCTTGACGAAACGCATGTTGGCCACCGTCGCGTCGAGCTTCTCGCCCGCCGCCACGCTCGGCGCCACCATCGAGCCGAAGGCCAGGATGGCGATGCGCTTGCCCTGGCGCTTGAGCTCGCCCTTGCCGATCTCGATGCTGGTCAGTTCCGGCACGATGGCCACGCCGGCACCGGCGCCGCGCGGATAGCGGATGGCGGCCGGGCCCGGATAGTGGTAACCCGTCGTCAGCATCTGGCGGCATTCGTTTTCGTCCGATGCGGCCATGACGACCATGTTCGGGATGCAGCGCAAAAACGCCATGTCGTAATTGCCCGCGTGCGTGGCGCCGTCGGCGCCCACCAGGCCGGCGCGGTCCAGCGCGAACGTCACGTCCAGGTTTTGCAGGGCCACGTCGTGGATCAGCTGGTCGTAGGCGCGCTGCAGGAATGTCGAATAGATGGCCACGACGGGTTTCAAGCCTTCGCAGGCGAGGCCTGCGCCAAACGTCACGGAATGCTGCTCGGCAATACCGACGTCGAAATAACGGTTCGGGAATTGCTGTTCGAACTTGACCATGCCCGAGCCTTCGCGCATGGCGGGCGTGATGCCCACCAGGCGCTTGTCGTGCGCGGCCATGTCGCACAGCCAGTTGCCGAACACTTCCGTGTACGTCATCTTGCCCGGCGCCGTGGCCGGCTTGATGCCTTCCAAGGGATTGAACTTCGGCGTGCCGTGGTACAGGATCGGCTCCGCCTCGGCCAGCTTGTAGCCCTGGCCCTTCTTGGTGACCACGTGCAGGAATTGCGGACCCTTCAATTGCTTGATATTTTGCAAGGTCGGGATCAGCGAATCGAGGTCGTGGCCATCGATGGGGCCGATGTAATTGAAACCGAATTCCTCGAACATGGTGGCGGGCACGACCATGCCCTTGGCATGCTCTTCGAAGCGCTTCGCCAATTCCAGCACGGGACCGGGCAAGACGGACTTGCCAACATTCTTGGCTGCCGCATAGAACTGGCCCGACATCAGGCGCGCCAGGTGGCGGTTCAGCGCGCCCACGGGCGGCGAGATCGACATGTCGTTGTCGTTCAAAATCACCAGCAAATTGACGTCTTCCTGCACGCCAGCATTGTTCATCGCCTCAAAAGCCATGCCGGCCGTCATCGAGCCGTCGCCGATCACGGCGATCGCGTGCAGCGGGTCGCCCTTGATCTTGGCGGCCTGCGCCATGCCCAGCGCGGCGGAAATCGACGTCGACGAGTGCGCCGTGCCAAACGTGTCGTATTCGCTCTCGTCGCGCTTGGGGAAGCCGGAAATGCCGTCTTTCTGGCGCAAGGTATGCATGCGCTCGCGCCGGCCGGTGAGAATCTTGTGCGAATAGGTCTGGTGGCCCACGTCCCAGACGATGCGGTCGTGCGGCGTGTTGAACACGTAATGCAGCGCAACGGTCAGCTCGACCGTGCCCAGGTTGGACGACAGGTGGCCGCCCGTCTTGGAAACGGAATCGAGCAGGAAGCTGCGCAATTCCTGCGCCAGCGGCACCAGTTGCGAGCGGGCCAGCTTGCGCACTTGCGCTGGTTCATTGATGGTTTCTAACAGTTTCATTTATGCCTTCCGCTGCACGACCAGGTCTGCCAGCTCGCGCAGACGGCGTGCCTTGTCCCCGAATGGCGCCAGCGCCGCATGGGCGTCGCACCGCAATTGTTCTGCCAGGGCCCGCGATGGTTCCAGCCCCAGTATCGATACGTAAGTGGGCTTATTGGCGGCCGCATCCTTGCCCGCCGTCTTGCCCAGGGTGGCCGAATCGGCCGTCGCGTCGAGCACGTCGTCGACCACCTGAAACGCCAGGCCGACGGCGCGCGCATACGCGTTCAGCGCCGTCATCTCGTCCGCCGTCAAGTCCTTGCCAGCCAGCGCACCGAGGATCACGGCCGCGCGCAGCAAGGCGCCCGTTTTGAGTTGATGCATCTGTTCCAGCTGCGGCAAGGTCAAGGCCAGGCCGACGCTGTCGAGGTCGATCGCCTGGCCGCCGCACATGCCTGCCGAACCGGAGGCGTGCGCCAGCAGCTTGATCATGGCCATTTGCCGCGCCGGAGGAATGGCCGCACCGTCGGCCAGCAGCATGAACGCTTGCGATTGCAGCGCGTCGCCGACCAGCAGGGCCGTCGCTTCATCGTAGGCGATGTGCACGGTGGGCTTGCCACGGCGCAAGGCATCGTCATCCATGCACGGCATGTCGTCATGCACGAGCGAATACACGTGAATCATTTCCAGCGCGCAAGCAGCGCGCGCGAGGGTATCTTGATCGGCATCAAACAGTTCGCCAGCCGCCATCACCAGCAGCGGGCGCACGCGCTTGCCGCCGCCCAGCAGCGCATAGCGCATGGCCGCGTGCAGCTTGTGGGGCACCACGTCTGCCGCCGGCAGGAACTGGTCGAGCCGGCCTTCCACGCCCGACTGGGTCGCTTGCATCCAGTCGCCGAAGGTCACGCCGGTGTTATCTTGTACGCTGGCCATCATTGTGCGGCCTCGCCGGCATCGACGAACGGTTTCAACATGTCGCCTTCCAATACTTTCACCTGCGCTTCGACACTGTCGAGCTGGCTTGCGCAATACTTGACCAGTTCCGAGCCGCGCTGATACGCCGCGACCGATGCTTCCAGCGGCAACTGGCCCGCTTCCATTTGCGTTACCAGCTGCGCCAGTTCCGCCATTGCCTCTTCAAACGAGGCCGGCGCTGCGGCAGCGGCAGTTAATTTCTTCGACATAGACTCAGATCTCTTCGTGGCACGAGGGGCTTGTAGGGAGACGCCGGGGACTCCCGGCCAGCATAGAAGCGTTATTTTAGAACAAACCACACTATTAAGTGAAAACTTAAGCGCAATCGGCGCGCTCAAAGGGGAAGACGTTGCCAGCTTGTCAGTGGATTTTAGCGTAATCGCCCCCATTCGCCGGAAATGACACGGTAAATGACAATGTTTCTCATTAAAGTACCCTATTTGCCGGGGGGTTTTGGCAATGCCGAGGCCGATCCGCGCTATAATCGCCGGTTCTGTCCGAAATACCGTTTCAACAAATTTGAATTCAGGTCTTTGCGGATTCTTTCTCTCTGTAGCGGCTGCCAAGGAATGGCCTGGGGCACTGCTGACCGTTGTACATTTATGGGGGGTTGGGATGTCCGATCTGGCTACTCACGCCAAGCTGGCGCGTTCAAACGCGCAACTTCCGGTCCACGTCTATTTTGACGAAACGCTGTTGCAGCGTGAAATGCAGCAATTGTTCCAAGCCGGCCCGCGCTATGTCGGGCATGAGCTGATGGTGCCGGAAACCGGCGATTTTGCGACCCTGGCGTCTGAGAACGAAGGGCGCATGCTCGTGCGCAACGCCAATGGCATCGAAGTGCTGTCCAACGTGTGCCGCCACCGGCAGGCGCTGATGTTCAATGGCCGCGGCAATGCCAATAACATCGTTTGCCCGCTGCACCGCTGGACCTACGACCTCAAGGGTGAACTGATCGGCGCGCCGCACTTCCCCGAGACGCCGTGCCTGAACCTGTCGAAAACGCCGCTGCAAAGCTGGAATGGCTTGCTGTTCGAGCAAAATGGCTACAACGTGATGGAAAAATTGAAAGATTTGTCCGTCTCGAAAGACCTCGATTTTTCCGGCTACATGTTCGACCACGTGGAAATCCACGAGTGCGACTACAACTGGAAGACCTTCATCGAAGTCTATCTGGAAGACTATCACGTGGAACCGTTCCACCCGGGCCTGGGCAGCTTCGTCAGCTGCGACGACCTGCGCTGGGAATTCGGCAAGGATTACAGCGTGCAAACGGTCGGCGTGCACCGCGGCCTGCAGCAGGCCGGCTCGCCCGCCTACAAGAAATGGCAGGAGCAGGTACTGCAATTCCGCGGCGGCGAAGCGCCACCGTATGGCGCCATCTGGCTGACCCTGTATCCGAACATCATGGTGGAATGGTATCCGCACGTGCTGATCGTCTCGACCCTGTGGCCCGATGGTCCGCAAAAGACGCGCAACGTGGTGGAGTTCTATTACCCAGAGGAAATCGTGCTGTTCGAGCGCGACTTCGTCGAAGCGGAACGGGCTGCCTACATGGAAACCTGCGTCGAGGACGATGAAATCGCCCAGCGCATGGATGCGGGCCGCAAGGCCCTGATGGCGCGCGGCGTGAGCGAAGTGGGCCCTTACCAATCGCCCATGGAAGACGGCATGCAGCATTTCCACGAGTGGTACCGCAGCAATATCGAACTGTAATTAGCAGAAGGGCCGCATTGCGCGGCCCTTTTTTTATCCTCTCATTTTTTCAGGAATCCAATGCAATCGTTGTGGATGCTTTTTGCAAGTTTTATGTTCGCCATCATGGGCGTGTGCGTGAAACTGGCGTCGGATCTGTATTCGACCTCCGAAATCGTCATGTATCGCGGCATCATCGGCATGCTCGTCATGAGCTGCACGATTCTGTACCAGGGCGGCAGCTTTAAGACCACGATGCCGGGCCAGCATCTGTGGCGCGGCGTAGTGGGCGTGATCGCCCTGTGGCTGTGGTTTTATGCGATCGCCATCCTGCCGCTGGCCACGGCCATGACCCTGAACTATATGGCGCCCATCTGGATCGCCGTGATCCTGCTCGCCGGCGGCTGGTGGAAAGGCATGAAACAGGTCGAGTGGCCGCTGGTGGCGGCGATTGCCATGAGCTTTGTCGGCGTGACCCTGCTGCTGCAACCCGTGTTCGAGACGGAGCAGGCGGCCGGCGCCATCACGGCCTTGATTTCCGGCATGCTGTCCGCCCTCGCCTACCTGCAGGTGCGCAAACTGGGCTTGCTGGGCGAACCCGAATACCGGGTCGTGTTCTATTTCTCGGTCGTCAATTTCCTGGCCGGCGTGATCGGCCACGTGGCCAGCGCCGGAGGCGGCCCCGTCGTCTGGCACGCGCACACGAGCGCCTACGGCATTGGCTTGCTGGCCGCCATCGGCCTGTGCGCCACCATGGCGCAGATGGCCATGACGCGCGCCTATCGCCTGGGCAAGACCCTCGTTGTTGCTAATTTGCAATACACAGGCATCGTCTTTTCCAGCTTCTGGGGCGTGGTGATCTTTGGCGACTTGTTCGACTGGCATGGCTGGACGGGCATCGGCATCATTCTCGCCTCGGGCATCGCGGCAACCTATTACAATACCCGCAACACGGCCCGTGGCGCGGCCATTGCGCGCACGGATCCCATCGCCAGCGAAGTGTAAAGGAGCGTTCCTGATGTACACCACCTTGATCCAGGCCAGCGAACTGGCCAGCCACCTGAATGACAGCAACTGGGTGATCCTCGATTGCCGCCACGACTTGCTCAACCCGACCGCCGGCAGCGACGCGTTTGCCGCCGGCCACATCCAGAATGCGCAGTTTGCCGACATCGATACGGCCCTGTCCGGCCCCAAGACGGCGCGCGGCCCGGACTTTACGGGACGGCATCCCTTGCCGGATCGCAACGCCCTGCTGGCCACCCTGCGCGGCTGGGGCATCGCTGACGATACGCAAGTGGTGGCGTACGACGGCCAGGGCGGCATGTTCGCCGCCCGCCTGTGGTGGCTGTTGCGCTGGCTCGGCCACCCAGCCGTCGCCGTGCTCGACGGCGGCCTGGCCGCCTGGCAGGCGCAAGGTTTACCCCTGGTCACGCCCGTGGCACCGCGCCCTGTCGGCAAACTGACGGAAAAAGCCAGCCTGGTGCGCACGGTCAGCGTGCAGGACGTCATCGCCAACCTGACAACGCAAGCCATGACGGTGATCGACGCGCGCGCCCCCGACCGCTACCGGGGAGAGAACGAAACCATCGACCCCGTGGGCGGCCATATCCCCGGCGCGAAAAACCGTTTCTTCAAGGATAATTTACAAGCGGATGGCCGCTTTAAAAGCGCGGAAGAACTGCGGCGCGACTTCGGCGCCCTGTTTGATGCACCGCAAGCGGCCATCATGCAATGCGGCTCCGGCGTGACGGCGTGCCACAACCTGCTGGCCCTGGAAGTGGCCGGTTTGAAAGGCGCGTCCCTGTATCCGGGCTCGTGGAGCGAGTGGTGCGCCGATCCGGCGCGGCCGGTGGCGACGGGTAACTAAAAAAAAGCGGACCTCGGTCCGCTTTTTCATGCCCGGTGGATAACTATGACGTTATCCCCAGCGATTGATTCAACTGCTCCAGCTCCGCCTGCCACGCCTGCTGGCTGGCCGGCTTCTGGTGGCGCGGTTTTCGCGCCAGGTCTTCCGCCAGCAATTGCTCCAGTTCGCACAGGCGTTCCAGCTGCAGGTCGATGTCGGTCAGTATCGCAGACGCATGCTCCACGCGCACCACTGGCGTCAACGCTTGCCCATCTTCCACACTCAGCCGTGCATACGCGCTGGCCGCGTCCGGCCACTCTTCCAGCTGGCCATCGGCCACCACCCAAAAACGGTTGCAAGCCGTTTCGATCAGGTCGCGGTCGTGCGACACCAGCAGACAGCCGCCTGCAAAGCCGCGCAAGGCTTGCCCCAGCTCCGCCTTGCCCTGCATGTCCAGGTGGTTGCTGGGTTCATCGAGCAACAATAAATGATAGCTGGCCAGCGACAGCCCCAGGAACAGCAGCCGCGCCCGCTCGCCGCCGCTCAGGGTCGCCACCGTCTGGCCATGGCGCGCATACGGGAAACCGGCCGCAATCAAGGCTTGCTTGCGCGCCACCTGGCTGCGCGCAGCTTCGTTTTGCACGGCAAACGGGTACAGCGCGTCGGACAAATCGGCCGTATCGGCCAGTTGCCTGAGCGACTGGTCGTAATAGCCGATATTGGCCGCCTTGTGGTAGCGCAAGTCGCTGCGCTCCTCCTGCGCCTGGATCGCTTGCCAGCACAGGCGCAGCAAAGACGACTTGCCGCTGCCGTTGGCGCCCAGCAAGGCGACCCGGTCGCCCGGCTTCAGCCACAGCTGGCCGGCCTGGAACAGCACGGGAGAAGCGGGCACGGCGCGCACGTCCAGACCGTCGAGCGCCAGCAGCTGGTCGGCCGCCAGCGCCTTGCCGCGCAGGCTCAAACGCCAGGGTGCGCCATCGCTGACGAACGATTGCTCGTCCTGCAGCTTGTCGATGCGCCGCTGCATGCTTTTGGCCTTGCGCGCCATGCCGACGTTATCGTAGATCTTGCCCCACAGCGCCAGGCGGGTGCTGCTGACGGCCAGGCGGTCGATTTCCTTCTGTTCCGCCGCATGGCGGGCGGCAGCGGCCACATCGGCTTCGGCCAGCGCCGCCAGCGCGGGGCCGCACGGCAAGTCGAAGTCGTACAGGCGGCTATCGCGCAAGATCCAGCTGCGCGTGGCCACGTTGTCGAGCAGGCGCTGGTCGTGCGAGACGAGGATGAAGGCGCCGCGCCAGCGCAGCAGGAATTGCTCCAGCCACAGCAGCGACGGCAAATCCAGGTGATTGCTCGGCTCATCGAGCAGCAGCACGTTCGGCTCCTGCAGCAGGGCGCGCCCCAGCAGCAGCCGCGTGTGCTGGCCGCCGGACAGGGAATGCACGGGCACTTGCGCCGTCTCGTGCTCGAAGCCCAGCTCGGCCAGCAGGCTGTCGACGCGCCAATGCAGCTCGGGCTGGTCCAGCACGGGCGCCAGCAAGGCGTCGTACAGGCTCAGCTTGGCAAGTTCCGGCGGCAAGTGCTGTTCCACGTGCTGCAAGCGGCAGGCACGGGCATAGTGGATGGTGCCGGCAGTGGCTTCCCGCCTGCCGCTGAGCAAGCCCAGCAAGGTGGATTTGCCGCAGCCATTGTGGCCGATCAGGCCGATGCGGTCGCCCTGGCGCAAGGTAAAGGCGAGTTCATTGAAGAGGAAACCGTCGTGGGTATCCAGTTGTAAAGCTTGTGTCGAGATAAGGGTAGTCATGGCTCTTGTCTTTGTTCGGGATGCAAGCATCCGCGTTAACAGGAGCGCTAACGACAACGGAGTACCAGGAAAGGACTCGTAGAGGAGGGTAACTTTGCTCTGGCCAGGTTATCGCAGCGCGATAGAACGTGGGCAAGAGCTGGCAAATGCGCTTAAAGAGCGTGCGCGCCACAAGGCGAGCAACAAATTTTCTTCCATTATATTTTCCTCCTTTCTGGGCAAGTTAGTCAGAAAGGCAATATAGCATAGGTGGCACTGCGCCGACAGAACGGCGTATCAACCGCCGTGGCGCTTGTGCGTCAAAAACAGCACGATGCACACGCCCAGCGCGATCAGCAGCACTTGCGGGATGGTTTCACGCAAGGTGGCGCGGCGCTGCATCTGCGGCATCAGGTCGGACAAGGCAATATAGATGAAGCCGGACGAGGCGAACACGAGCACGTAAGGAATCAGATTGCTGGCGCGGTCCAGGGTGAAATAGCCGAGCAGGCCGCCCGCCACCGCCATCATGCTGCACAGCAAGTTGAACACATAGGCGCGCAGGCGCGAAAAACCGGCGTTGAGCAGCACGATGAAGTCGCCGATTTCCTGCGGGATTTCATGCGCGATGATGGCCAGGCCCGTCACCAGGCCCAGTTTCGGGTCGGCCAGGAAGGCGGCCGCGATCAAAATGCCGTCCGTAAAGTTGTGCATGCCGTCGCCGACCAGGATCATCCAGCCGGCCTTGCCCGCCTCGTGCTTGTCGTGGCCGTGCGCATGGTGGTGGCCATCGCCTTCGTGGTGGTGCGAATGGCGCAGGATGGCAAATTTTTCCAGCATGAAAAAGGCCAGCAAGCCCGCCAGCAGGGTGGCGAACAGGCTGCGCGGGTCCGCCTGGGACTCGAACGCTTCCGGCAAGGCGTGCAGCAAGGACGTCGACAACATGATGCCGACGGACAAGCTGACCATGCGCTCGACCACCTTGGACAGGAATGCAAACGAAAAGATCGCCGCCGCGGTAATGCTGAAGACGCCCGCGATCGTGGTCGCGAGCAAAATGGATATAAGGACGGGATCGATGATTTTCTTACCTCAAAATGGCGCCGGCCTACGGGCGCCCGCAATGCTGGCGTCTGGCTTGATCTGTATGATGTTGCTTATTATTCAATCTTGTGCGCGCTTGGCGGCAGCGTGGCGCAGTGAAGATGCAATTGTACTGCATTGACGCGAACCGGGCATTTTACAGCCCGGTGCGCCTTTCGGTTCAATTTCTGGAAAATTCAGGTATTTTCTGTTGCGGATCACGCCACGCCGTGTGTCTTGAACCAGGCCAGGCAGCGCGCATAGCCGTCTTTCGCATCGGCCGCCACGTAGCTGGGGCGGTAATCGGCATTGAAGGCGTGGCCCGCATCGGGATAGACGACGAATTCCGACTTGTTGCCGCCCTTGGCCAGCGCGTCTTTCATTTTGCCGATCGATTCCTGCGTAATGCCCGTATCCTTGCCGCCATACAAGCCCAGCACAGGGACCTTCAAGGTGGCGGCGATGTCGATAGGGTTGCTCGGCTGCAAGGGAGTCGGATCGCCCACGAGGCGGCCATACCAGGCCACGCCCGCCTTGACGGCCGGATTGTGCGCCGCGTACAACCACGTGATGCGCCCGCCCCAGCAAAAACCCGTGATGCCCAGGCGGCTCGTATCGCCGCCATTCTGTTTCGCCCACGCAACAACCGCATCGAGGTCCGCCATCACTTGCGCGTCCGGCGTCCTGGCGATGATGCTTTTCATCAATTCCGGAATGCTGGCCACCTTGGTGGGATCGCCCTGGCGCACGAACAGGTCGGGCGCCAGCGCCAGGTAGCCCTGCTTGGCGAAGCGGCGCGCCATATCGGCGATATGTTCATGCACGCCAAAGATTTCCGAAATGACCAATACCACGGGCAAACCCGTCTTGCCTTCCGGCTGGGCCGCGTACACGGGCACGGCCTGGCCATCGACCATCACCGACATGCTGCCCGTGACGAGGCCGGCGGAATCCGTCTTGATGACGTTTTGCGCCGCCACGGGCAGCACGGCCACGGCAAAGCCCGCCCCCAGCGCCACCTTCAGGAAACCACGCCGGCCGTCCGGCCCGGACACGCTGCTCTGGCCCAGCAAACTTTCACAATCGGTGATCATGTCGCTCATGCGCTTCTCCTGAAAATGTTGCGTTTATAAATTAGTGCGCTTCGTCCCAGTTGCGTCCTACTCCCACCTCGGCCGTCAACGGCACTTTCAGCGCGGCCACGCCCGCCATCAGTTCCGGCAGCTTGCGCTTGACCAGTTCCAGCTCCGCGTCCGGCACTTCCAGCACCAGTTCGTCGTGCACCTGCATGATCATCTTCGTTTGCAAGCCATCCGTTTCCAGCCAGCCTTGCACGGCGATCATGGCCAGCTTGATCAGGTCGGCGGCCGTGCCCTGCATCGGCGCGTTGATCGCCGCCCGTTCCGCGCCCTGGCGGCGCGGGCCGTTCGGTGAATTGATTTCCGGCAACCACAAACGGCGGCCGAACACGGTTTCCACGTAGCCGCGCGCCTTCGCTTGCTGGCGCGTGTCTTCCATGTACTGTTTCACGCCGGAAAAACGGGCAAAGTAGCGGTCGATATAGCTTTGCGCGGCCGTGCGGTCCACGCCCAGATTACCGGCCAGGCCGAATGCGCTCATGCCGTAGATCAAACCAAAGTTGATCACTTTGGCATAGCGGCGCTGTTCGCTCTGCACTTCCGCGGCCGGCACGCCGAATATCTCGGCGGCCGTGGCGCGGTGAATGTCGATGCCGTCGGCAAACGCGCGCAGCATGGCTTCATCGCCCGAGATATGCGCCATGATGCGCAATTCGATCTGCGAATAGTCGGCCGAAACGATGTGGCTGCCCGGCGGCGCGATGAATGCTTCGCGGATGCGGCGGCCTTCCGCGCTGCGGATGGGAATATTCTGCAAGTTCGGGTCGTTCGACGCCAGACGCCCCGTCACGGCCACGGCTTGCGCATAGTTCGTGTGCACCCTGCCCGTCGTGACGTTGATCATCTTCGGCAATTTGTCCGTGTAGGTCGACTTCAGCTTGGCCATGCCCCTGTATTCGAGCAGCACTTTGGGCAGCGGATAATCCTCGGCCAGCTTTTGCAGCACTTCTTCATCCGTCGACGGCGCGCCCGTCGGGGTTTTCTTGACCACTGGCAACTTCAGCTTTTCAAAGAAGATTTCGCCGATCTGCTTGGGCGAGCCTAAATTAAACGGCTGCTCGGCCAGTTCATACGCCTTCTTTTCCAGCTCCAGGATCTTCACGGCCAGCTCGGCCGACTGGATGTTGAGCAATTCGTCATCGATCAGCACGCCGTTGCGCTCGATCTTTTGCAAGACCACGGCCGTCGGCATCTCGATCTTTTCATAGATGAAGGTCAGCTTCTCATCATTGGCCACATTGCCCCACATGGCATTGTGCAAACGCAAGGTCACGTCGGCATCCTCGGCCGCGTATTTCGCCGCCTGCTCCACCTCGACCTGATTGAACGTGATCTGCTTGGCGCCCTTGCCGCACACGTCCTCGAACGGGATCGTCGTGTAGTTCAGGTGGCGCAGGGCCAGGCTGTCCATGTCGTGTTTCTTGTGCGACTCGAACACATACGATTCGAGCAAGGTATCGTGGGCGATGCCGCGCAGGGTCACGCCATGGTTGGCGAAGATGTGGCTGTCATACTTGAGGTTCTGGCCCAGCTTGGGCTTGTTCGCGTCTTCCAGCCACGGGCGCAATTTCGCCAGCACGTGTTCGCGCGTCAACTGCTCGGGCGCGCCCGCGTAGTCGTGCGCCAGCGGGATGTAGCAGGCGCTGTGTTCGGCGACCGAAAGGGAAATGCCGACCATTTGCGCCGTCATCGGTTCCAGCGAGGTGGTTTCCGTGTCGACGGCCGTCAGGGCAGCGGCATCGATCAGGGCGATCCATTTATCGAGCTGTTCATCCGTCAACACGGTTTCATACACGGCCTCGACTGCCGGGGCCGCGTCGGCGAACATGTCGCCCGTGGTGTTCGCAGTCGATGCGCCAGCCGTTGCAGGCGCGCCAACGGGCGACATCGGCGGCGGCGTGGCGCCCAGTTCGCGCAGCAGGGCCTTGAAACCGTAGCGCTGGAAAAAGGCCAGCAGCGCTTCCTTGTCTTCGTGCTTCGCCACCAGCGAGTCGGCGATGGTCGTCATGTGTTGCGACAAATCGCAATCGGTCTTGACGGTGATCAAGGCGCGCGCCTGCGGCAGCCATGGCAGGGCCGTGCGCAGGTTTTCCCCCACGGCGCCGCCCACATTGGCCGCGTTTTCCATCACGCCTTCCAGGCTGTCGTACAGGGTCAGCCATTTGACGGCCGTCTTCGGGCCGCATTTCGACACGCCGGGCACGTTGTCGACCGTATCGCCGATCAGCGACAGATAATCGATGATGCGGTTGGGCGGCACGCCGAACTTGGCCAGCACGGCCGCTTCGTCGAGCTTTTCATTGCTCATGGTATTGATCAGCATCACCTGGCTGTTGACCAGCTGCGCCAGATCCTTGTCGCCCGTCGACACCACCACGTTCATGCCGGCGGCGGCCGCCTGCACGGCCAGGGTGCCGATCACGTCGTCCGCTTCGACGCCGTCGACCATCAGAATCGGCCAGCCCATGGCGCGCACGGCTTCGTGGATCGGTTCGATCTGCAGGCGCAGATCGTCCGGCATCGAGGCGCGCGTGGCTTTGTATTCAGGATACATGTCATCGCGGAAAGTTTTACCCTTGGCATCGAAAACGCAGGCGATGTAGGCGGCCGGGTAATCGGCGCGCAGGCGGCGCAGCATGTTGACCATGCCGTGCATGGCGCCCGTGGGATAGCCGTCCGGGCTGCGCAGGTCGGGCAGCGCATGGAAGGCGCGATAAAGGTAACTGGAACCGTCGACTAACAGCAGGGTGTTTTGCATAATGCCAATAAAATAAGGTGAGCGCGCCCGCCCAGGGAGCAGAGCGGCGGGCGGGTGGAAGTTCGCCCAATTATCGCAGAGTTTAGGGCCGCGCCACCGGCCGCAACGCGTGCCGTTCTTGCTGTTTTTGCCACCCTGGCGGCCCCGTGCGGGCGCGCGGGCAGCCGCTGCCAGCCATTTCGCCGCATTTAATCAGCCGTATTAAGCAGCATTGCCTACCAGTTTGTTACAATGCCTTATAGATAAATTGACGGCATTACACCACTGCACGCGCTGCAGTCCCACACATGGAAGCGAACCCATCATGATGCGTACATCGACACTCTGGACATTCCTCGCCCTGCCCCTGCTGGCATGTTCAGCCATTGCCAGCGCCCAGACGCCGGCCAAACCGAGCGACGCGCCACCCCAGCTCGAACGTATCGAGGAAATGGGCGAAGCGCCCATCACCGTGGCGCCGGCCGCCGCCAAGCAGCAGATTACCGAAAAACGCGAAGCGGGCGTCACCAGCGAGGTGAAAGTCACCAGCGGCGGCAGCACCTATTACATGAAGCCTGCCGCCGGCGCCGACCAGGCCCACGGCGGCGCCCTGCGCGGCCCACAATGGAAAGTGCTGGAATTTGATCTGGGCAAGAAGAAACAGAAGCAACGCGACGAAGAGGCCGCGGACGCGCCAGCGCCGCCCGCACCAGCGAAGTAAGCAGCCACTCTCTTCTGCCCTGCCCCGGCCATGCGCGGGGGCAGCCGGCTTTTTTTGACCTTTTAGACCATTCCCCTCTTTCCCATGGCAGTTTTTACCGCGCTACACCTGGACGATATCGGCCAGTGGATCACGCAGTTTCCACTCGGCAAACCTCTGGCGCTCAAGGGCATCGCTTCCGGCATCGAAAACAGCAATTTCTTCCTGAGCACGGAGCGCGGCGAGTATGTGCTGACGATCTTTGAAAACCTCAGCTTCGAGCAATTGCCGTTCTATCTGCAACTGATGCGCCATTTGGCGGACCGGGGCGTGCTGGTGCCCGCGCCGATCGCCAATGCGGACGGCGAACTGGTGACGGCCCTGCAAGGCAAGCCGGCCGCCATCGTCAGCAAACTCGACGGCAGCTCGCAGATGGCGCCGCAAGCCGTGCATTGCGCCGCCGTGGGGGCCATGCTGGCGAAAATGCACCTGGCGGCGCAGGACTTCCCCCTGCAGCAGCCGAATTTGCGGGGCCTGGACTGGTGGAACAGCACCACGCCGCTGGTCTTGCACCACCTCGACGATGCCAAAGCGCATTTGCTGCGCGCGGAAATCCATTTCCAGGACGCGTTTGCCGCCTGCGATACCTATAAAGCCATCCCGCGCGGTCCCGTGCATGCCGACTTGTTCCGCAACAACGTCATGTTTGACGGCGAGCGCCTGACGGGCTTTTTCGACTTTTACTTTGCCGGCTGCGACACCTGGCTGTTCGACGTGGCCGTCACCGTCAACGACTGGTGCGTGGACCTGGCCACGGGCGTGCTCGACAAGGAAAGAGTGCGCGCCCTGCTCGACGCCTACCGGGCCGTGCGCCCGTTTACGCATGAAGAACAGACGGCATGGCAACCGATGCTGCGCGCTGCCGCGCTGCGCTTCTGGCTGTCGCGCCTGTACGATTATTACCAGCCGCGCGAAGCGGAAATGCTGACCCCGCACGATCCCACGCATTTCGAACGCATTCTGCGCGAACGTATCGCCACACCTGCCCCGGAACTGTTTTAAACATGGAAAAATTACCTGCAAGTACAGGTTGGCAATGGGTGAAACAGGGATTTTCCCTGTTTCGCCAGCAACCTGGCGGCATGTCGATGCTGTTTCTCGGCTATATGTTCTGCATGCTGGCCGTCAGCATCGTGCCCGTGCTGGGCCAAATGCTGCCCGTCATCCTGGTGCCCGTGTTTTCCGTCGCCTTCGTGCAAGGCTGCCTGAATATCGACCAGGGCAAGCGCGTCTTGCCCAGCCTCTTGATTTCGGGCTTCCGCAAGCCGGCCTTTCCGTCCCTGTTCGGCCTGGGCGTACTGTACATCCTGATGGCCATCGTTGCCATCGGCGCCTCGACCCTGGTCGATGATGGCTTGCTGTGGCAGCTTGTCACGGGCCAGCTGACGGAAGAAGCGGCGCGCGCCGCCATCCCCGAATCGCGCCTGGGTCTGGGCATCCTGCTGGCCATCGCGCTGTACGTGCCGGCCGCCATGGCCTTCTGCTTTGCCGCGCCGCTGATCTACTGGCGCCAAACCGGCCTGGGCAAGGCGCTGTTCTTCAGCTTTTTCGCCGTCTGGCGTTCGCTGTCGGCCTTCATCGTCTTCGCCGCCACCTGGTTCGCCATCAGCGTCGTCACCAGCCAGTTGCTGGCCGTCATCTTTGGCCGCACGCCGCTGATGATGCAGATGATGATGCCCCTGTCGATGATATTGACCATCATCATGCATTGCTCGTTCTACGCCGCCTACCGCCAGATCTTCGGCGTGCCTGTGGATGAGGGCAAGACGGTGTCGCTGGATAAGCCGAACGACTGATTTCGATTCTGCACAAAAAAAGGGCAGCCTGCGCAGGCTGCCCTTTTTTATTGCTGCTCTTATATCAACGCCCTAATCTCTCCAGCTTGGCAATCCCCAGGTCCAGCACCTTCATGCCGTGCTGGCCGAAGTTGATCTGCGCGCGCGCATTGCCGCCGCCGCCTTCGATATTGACGATCACGCCTTCGCCGAACTTGGCGTGCGCCACGGATTCGCCGATGCGCCAGCCGCCGCCCGTGGCTTTTTGCGCGATCTTTTGCGCAATCGCATTGTCCGAACCGAGGCTGGCCACCTTGGGCGCCTCGTCCCAGGCCGACTTGCGGTTGCCGAACCAGTTCGCCTGCACCTTCGGCGACAGCCATTTCAGCGATTCTTCCGGCAATTCGTCGAAGAAGCGCGACTTCATGTTGTAGCGCGTCTGGCCGTGCAGCATGCGCGTCTGCGAAAAGCTCATGTACAGCCGCTTGCGCGCGCGCGTGATGGCCACGTACATCAGCCGGCGTTCCTCTTCCACGCCATTGTCTTCCTTCGAACTGCTTTCGTGCGGGAACAGGCCCTCTTCCAGGCCCGTAATGAAGACGTTGTCGAATTCCAGGCCCTTGGCCGAGTGCACCGTCATCATCTGCAGCGCATCCTGGCCCGCCTGCGCCTGGTTGTCGCCCGCTTCCAGCGACGCGTGCGATAAAAATGCGGAGAGCGGCGACATCACGGCCGGCAGCGGCGCGTCGGCATCCAGAATTTCGATGCCATCCTGGTTGACGACGGGTGCGCCCGACTGCGCCTGGGCGCTTGGGCCCAGGTGGGCCGGTGCGCCCTGTCCAAAACCTTCCTCGGAAATGAACTGGCTGGCCGCGCTGACCATCTGCTCCAGATTCTCGATGCGGTCGGCGCCTTCCTTTTCATTCTGATAATGCTGGAGCAAGGTACTCGCTTCCAGCACGACTCTGACCATTTCCGGCAGAGACAATTGCTGGGTTTCAAAGCGCACGCCTTCGATCAGCTTGACGAAGCCGGCCAGCACGCTGCCCGCCTTGCCCGCCACGTACGGCACGGACGCGTACAGCGAAATGCCGTACTGTTCCGACGCGGCCTGCAATTGCTCGATCGAGCGCATGCCGATGCCGCGCGTGGGGAAGTTGACGACGCGCAAGAAAGCGGAATCGTTGTGCGGATTGTCCATCAGTTGCAAATAAGCAATCGCATGCTTGACCTCGGCGCGCTGGAAGTAGCGCTGGCCGCCATACACGTGGTACGGAATGCTGGCTGAAAACAGCGCGTGTTCGATCACGCGCGACTGCGCGTTCGAGCGGTACAGAATCGCGATTTCGCTGCGCGAGGCGCCATCAGCGATCAGGCTTTTCGCCTCGTCGATGATCCATTGCGCTTCCTGCAAGTCGGAACTGGCTTCATACACGCGCACCTGCTCGCCATGGCCCGCGTCCGTGCGCAAATTCTTGCCCAGGCGCTTGCTATTGTTCGCGATCAACACGTTGGCGCTGTCGAGGATGTGGCCGTGCGAGCGGTAGTTCTGCTCCAGCTTGATCAAGTTCTTGACCTGGAACTCGTGCTCGAAGGCGCTCATGTTGCCGACATTCGCACCGCGGAAGGCATAGATGCTCTGGTCATCGTCGCCGACGGCAAACAGGGCGCCGCCATCGCGGCTGCCGTGGCCGGCCAGCAATTTGAGCCAGTTGTATTGCAGGTTATTCGTATCCTGGAACTCGTCCACGAGGATGTGGCGGAAGCGCGCCTGGTAATGCTCGCGCAACGGTTGGTTGCGGCTCAGCAATTCATACGTGCGCAGCAGCAGTTCCGCAAAATCGACGACGCCTTCGCGCTGGCACTGGTCGTCGTACAGCTGGTACAGCTCGACCATCTTGCGCTCGTGCGCATCGTACGCTTCCACGTCCGTGGCGCGCAAGCCCTGGTCCTTGGCGTTGTTGATGAAATACATCACCGTCTTCGGCGGGAATTTCTCATCATCAATGTTATTTGCCTTCAACAAGCGCTTGATCACCGACAACTGATCCTGCGAATCGAGGATCTGGAACGTCTGCGGCAGGGCCGCGTCGCGATAGTGCGTGCGCAGCAAGCGGTTGCACAGGCCGTGGAAGGTGCCGATCCACATGCCGCGCGTATTGATCGGCAGCATGGCCGACAGGCGCGTGAGCATTTCCTTGGCGGCTTTATTGGTAAACGTCACGGCCAGGATGCCGGGCGGCGATACCTGCTGGGTCTGGATCAGCCACGCGATGCGGGTGGTCAGCACGCGGGTCTTGCCCGAACCGGCGCCGGCCAGGATCAGCGCATGCTGCGCCGGCAAGGTGACGGCGGCCAATTGTTCGGGATTGAGGTTGTGAAGAAGATTTTGCATCCCGTGATTATACCGGCATGGCTAAAAATACTGTGCATTTGTCCAGCGGTCGCGCCGGATTCGCCGCGTGCGCGCTACAATCGGCATCACTGCACAGCCGATGGAAACAACGCCCATGACACCTCCCAGCCACCTCGACGGCGCCCGCGTACTGGCCTGGGCCTGGTCCGACCTGCCCTTTGGCCACGTCGCCGATGCGCATGGCGCCGGCCCCGTCGCCATCCACGGCCTGGCCGTGTGCCGCTACGGCGACGAGGCGCAAGTCTACCGTTTCAGCTGCGATGCGCAATGGGAAACGCTGCAGGACGAGGTGTATGCCGGCGAAGACGAGGCCAGGGAGCAGCTGCCGGCACAATACCGCGCCGTGGCTGCCGCCTGGCATGGATCCTAGCGCACCAGTTTTGCCTTGCCTTCGCTGAGCGCCTGGGCGATCACCTGGCGCGTGGTCTTGTCGGCGATCTTGACGACGGCTTCCTGCTGGCGGCCCAGGTCGCCCATCTGCTTGCCCAGCGCATCCATCGGCTTGCTGCGCTGCTCCATCTGGCGCGATATCTGCTCCATTTTCTCCGCCTCGCGCTCATGCACGTCGGCGATGCGGTCGTTGACCTCTTCCATCTCTTCCTGCGCATCTTCCATCTGCTGCTGCAGGCGTTCCACATCGCGCTCGGCCGAGCGGCGCGCCGTGTCGCTCGTGGCCAGCGCCTGGCGGCGCGAGGCGTCGCCGAGCTTGCGGCCCAGCTCCTGCTGCTGGCGCCCCAGCACGCGCAGCTGTTCCGACTCGCGCGAATTACCGTTCGCCAGGCTGCGGGCGCCCATCTTGCGGCCCATTTCGCCCATGGCCTTGCCATGCGCGCCCATTTGATCGCCGAGCGCGCCCATCTGCTTGCCGAGCTGTTTCGAGGGCTGCCATGCCGCCCGCACCTTGCCCAGCAAGGCGGCATCCTGCAGCACGTAAGCCTGCCCCTGGTCGCGGAACCACAGGAATGGCCCCTTGATCGAGCGCTTGAGCTTTTCCACCTGTTGCGAGTGCATATCGCTGTCGACGACGATGACGCCCTCGCCATCCCTGGTGCCGTCGACCAGCGCATAGCTTTCGCCCTTGTCGAGCGAACGGCTGACCTGCACGCTGGGCGCGGCAGGCGGGGCCGGTGGCGCAGGAGGCTGCGGCGGCTGTACGGCCAGCGCGCTGCCGCCAAGCAGGATACCGGCCAGGCTGAGGATCAAACGGTGGGAAGTGGACATGGCTGCCTCGTCGCAAAAGTAGTGGAGCGTTGACTGTAGCGGCAAGCGGACCTGGCTTCCAGCGCGCTGCGACAGGCTGCAAAAAGACCCGACTGGACGGCAAACATGGGCGATGGATGGCAAGCGGGCAAAAAAAACGGAGGCCGCAGCCTCCGCAAAAACGCCGTGGTACGGCGTAATGTATTAGTACAGCACGACGGAGCGGATCGATTCGCCGCTCTTCATCAGATCGAAACCTTGATTGATATCATCGAGCTTCAGCCTGTGTGTGATCAAATCGTCGATATTGAGCTTGCCTTCCATATACCAGTCGACGATCTTCGGCACGTCCGTGCGGCCGCGCGCGCCGCCGAAGGCGGAACCTTTCCACACGCGCCCCGTCACCAGCTGGAATGGACGCGTGGAAATTTCCTGGCCCGCCGCCGCCACGC
The DNA here is from genome assembly GCF_059423585.1 of Janthinobacterium sp. GW460-12-1-14-LB5. Lineage (NCBI taxonomy): Bacteria > Pseudomonadati > Pseudomonadota > Betaproteobacteria > Burkholderiales > Oxalobacteraceae > Janthinobacterium > Janthinobacterium sp. GW460-12-1-14-LB5. The sequence continues at coordinate 151,700 of NZ_JBWKYD010000006.1, forward strand.
CGATGATGATGGACTGGCCCCAGCCCTTGTGGCAGCACTCGAGCGACTGGCGCATGGTGGTGGTGTTGCCTATGCATTCGAACGAATAGTCGGCGCCGCCGTCCGTCAGCTGCACGATGGTGTCGACGACGTTTTCCACTTCGTTGGCATTGACGAAATGCGTCATGCCGAACTTGCGCGCGATGGCCTGGCGCGCCGGGTTGATGTCGACGCCAATAATCTTGTCGGCGCCGACCATCTTCGCCGCCTGGATCACGTTCAGGCCGATGCCGCCCAGGCCGAACACGACCACGTTGGCGCCCGCCTCGACCTTGGCCGTGAACAGCACGGCGCCCACGCCGGTGGTGACGCCGCAGCCGATGTAGCAAACCTTGTCGAACGGCGCGTCTTCGCGGATCTTCGCCAGGGCGATTTCCGGCACGACGATGTAGTTCGAGAAGGTGGAGGTGCCCATGTAGTGGAAGATGGGCTTGCCGTCGATGGAGAAGCGCGAGGTGGCGTCCGGCATCAGGCCGCGACCCTGCGTGGAGCGGATCGACTGGCACAAGTTCGTTTTTTGCGACAGGCAGAATTTGCACTGGCGGCATTCCGGCGTGTACAGGGGAATGACGTGGTCATCCTTTTTCAGGCTTTTCACGCCCGGCCCCACGTCGACGACGATGCCGGCACCTTCATGTCCGAGGATGGACGGGAAGATGCCTTCCGGATCGGCGCCCGACAGGGTGTAGTAATCGGTATGGCAAATGCCCGTGGCCTTGATCTCGACCAATACCTCGCCCTCGCGCGGGCCGGCCAGGTCGACTTCTTCGATGGTCAACGGGGCGCCCGCCTTCCAGGCAATCGCTGCTTTGGTTTTCATGTGTGTCCTGTCAAAATTTTAAGGTGCGCTACAGCGCGCCAGCATTAACCATGATAGCAAGACAATTCGCCGATGACGAGTGCACGCCCGTTCGGAACGCCACGACGTCTGACAAAATCGTAGCGAGCGGATGTGAGTTGTGGCCGAGAAGCGCAGCTGTGCGCATGCACAGTGAGCATCGCCGGCCGCAAATCGCACCGCGCAGTAGATTTTCTCAGACGTTCTTCTTTGCCCGGTTCAAAAATGCACCGTGCAAGCCGTTCAGGGTTTCCTCGGCCAGCAGCAGCTGGCTGGCGATTTCATTGATCTTGCGGCGGCTGGAGCGGGCGTGGTCGCGCAGCACTTCGAACGCCGTGTTGCGGTCCGTCTGGAATTTGCCCATCAGCAAGCCCACGGCCAGGCTCGTTTCGCGTCCCGCGGCCAGCGCCGCGTTCAGGTTCAGCTCGGTACGGCGCAGCTGGCGGATCTCGTCGGCACGCGCCAGGCCCGCTTCGAACGCAGGCATCAAACGGCCTTCATCGACGGGTTTTACCACGTAGCCGACGGCGCCGTAGGCGGCCGCCTGCTTGCCCGATTCGCTGTCGCCGCTGCCGGACAGGAACATGAAGGGCACGCCCGTCTCGCCATGCAGGCGCTTGGCCAGCTCCAGGCCGGACATGCCCGGCATGTGGATGTCGAGCAAGGCCAGGTCCGGCTCGCGCTGGGCGATCAGCTGCAGCGCCACTTCGGCCGAATGGGCCAGGGCCGTCTCGTAGCCGGCATGGCGCAGGACTTCGCCGAGGAATTCCAACAGCAGCTGGTCATCGTCAACGATCAGGATAAGGCGTTTCGCGGCGGCTGGCTGACTCATGGGTGGGGGACCTCGGTAATGAATGATGCTCTTATTATATGCCGATTATTGCCCCAAATCAGCCCCGCACTCCCATGCTCACGCCGCAAATAATTGATTGAATTGCTGCACTGCAATATCCACATCATCTGCCTCGTATCCATTGTTAAATACGCTGCTGATGGCCGCCACCATGTCGGCGCCGCGCGCCACCAGCGGCGCCGCGTTCTCCGGCGTCATGCCGCCGATCACCACGCAGGGCAAAACGATCTCGCGTTTGGCTTGCAGCACGATATCGAGTGGCGTGGTCACCGGATACTTTTTCACCAGCGAGGGATAAAAGCCGCCGAAGGCCACGTAGCTGGCGCCGCCGGCCTCGGCCGTCCGTGCCAGGGCCATGTCGCCATAGCAGGAAGCGCCGACGATCTTGTCCTTGCCCAGCCGGGCGCGCACCTGCGCCACGGACGCATCCGTGCCGCCCACGTGCACGCCGTCCGCGTCGAGCTCCTCGCACAGCTCGATAAAATCGTTGATGATGAAGGGCACGCCATACTTGCGGGCCAGGGCCAGCAGGGCGCCCGCCTGCTCGCGCCGCTGGTCCGCGTCGGCGCTCTTGTGACGGTATTGCAGCAGGGCCACGCCGCCGTGCAAAGCCTGTTCCGTGATGTCGAGCAGGCGGTCGGTGTCGTCCCAGTTCGGGGTGACCAGATACAGTCCACGCATGATGTTTTCCTTATGTAAAGAATCGTTGCGGCATGCGTTGTCCGGGCGCAATCGCATACGCATGGGACAAGGCCGCATGGCAATAGGCTTGCGCCAGATCAAGCGCTTCCGGCAGCGCCTGCCCCAGCGCCAGTTGCGCCGCAATGGCCGAGGCCAGGGTGCAGCCGCTGCCGTGAAACTCGCCGGGCAGCCGGGGCCAGCGCCACTCGCGCTCGCCGCCTTCGGCGCCGAACCAGCGGTTGATGACCGTCGCGCCTTCGCCATGGCCGCCCGTCACCAGCACGTGCCGGCAGCCTTGCGCAAGCAGGTTGTCTGCTCCACCGAGGACCAGCGCTTCCGGCCCGTTCGGCACCATCACGGTCGTCACCGGCAGCAAGGGTGCCAGCGCCAGCACGGCGTCGTCCCGGCTGAGCACGTCGCCATGGCCGCTGGCCAGCACGGGATCGAGCACCACGGGCAAGTCCGGCCGGGTTTGGCGCAATTGCGCGATCAGCTGCGCGATGACGGCCGCATTCGCCGCGCTGCCGGGAATGCCGATTTTCACGGCATGAATCGCCATCTTGGCTATCAGCGCCTGCGCTTGCCGGCGCAGCAATTCCGGCGCCACAGGCTCGACAGCAAACACGCGGTCATTGTCCTGCACCGTCAACGCCGTCACGACGGGCAGCGCATGCGCGCCCTGCGCCGCAATGGCGATAATATCGGCGGCGATGCCGGCGCCGCCCGAAGGATCGACGCCGGCAAACACCAGCACCGTCGACAACGTTGGCACCATCACGCCAGGCGGCCCGCCATCGGCGACGATGGGGAAGCGGCAAATTTGCGCGGCATGCGCCCCGCCAGAAACGCTTCGCGCCCGGCCCGCACGGCCAGTTTCATGGCACGCGCCATGCGCACGGGGTCGCCCGCGCCGGCGATGGCCGTATTCATCAGCACGCCATCGCAACCGAGTTCCATGGCGATGGCCGCATCCGACGCCGTGCCCACGCCCGCGTCGACGAGCACGGGCACTTTGGCCTGGTCGATGATCAGCGACAAATTCCACGGGTTCAGGATGCCCATGCCCGAGCCGATCAGCGAGGCCAGCGGCATGACGGCCACGCAGCCGATGTCTTCCAGAATTTTCGCCTGGATGGGATCGTCGCTGCAGTAGACCATCACGTCAAAGCCATCCTTGACCAGCGCTTCGGCGGCAATTAACGTTTCCGGCATGTGCGGAAACAGGGTCTTTTCATCGCCCAGCACTTCCAGTTTCACCAGATTGCGCCCGCCCAGCAGCTCGCGCGCCAGCTGCAGCGTGTAGACGGCATCTTTCGCGTTGTAGCAGCCGGCCGTGTTCGGCAAAATCGTGTACTGGTCCGGCGGCACGAAGTCGAGCAGGCTGGGCGCGTTCGGGTCTTGCCCGATATTCACGCGGCGAATCGCCACCGTGATGATCTGCGCCTCGGCAGCGTCCGTCGCTTCGCGCGTCTGCGGCAAATCCTTGTACTTGCCGCTGCCCACCAGCAAGCGCGATTGATATTGCTTGCCTGCGATGGTCAGCAGGTCGTCATGTGTTGCGGTATTCATGTGCTTTTCCTTGTCTATTCTCAACTCAACCGCCGCCAATCGCGCGTACAATTTCCACTTGGTCCTGGGTTTCCAGTACCCTGTCCTGCCACGCCTTGCGCGGCACGACGTTGCGGTTGACGGCCAGCGCCAGCGCCTGGTTTTCCAGCGACAGCGCGGCGATCAATTGGTCAAGTGTCTGCCCCGGCGGCACCTGGTGCGGCGCGCCGTTGAGCGTGATGGATATCAATGCAGGCATCACGCTCTCCTTCAGACCTTGCGGTACAGCTCGGCGCCGTTCTTGATGAACTCGATGGCCTTGATTTCCATGCCCTGCTTGAGCGCCTTGTCTTCCGCGATGCCCATGCCGGCCGCGTATTCGCGCACTTCCTGCGTGATCTTCATCGAACAGAAATGGGGGCCGCACATGGAGCAGAAATGCGCCACCTTGGCCGAATCCTTGGGCAAGGTTTCATCGTGGAATTCGCGCGCCTTGTCCGGGTCCAGGCCGATGTTGAACTGGTCGTCCCAGCGGAATTCGAAGCGGGCTTTCGACAGGGCGTTGTCGCGGATTTGCGCGCCCGGATGGCCTTTCGCCAGGTCGGCCGCGTGCGCCGCGATCTTGTACGTGATGATGCCATCCTTGACGTCTGCCTTGTTGGGCAAGCCCAGGTGTTCCTTCGGCGTCACGTAGCACAGCATGGCCGTGCCGTACCAGCCTATCATGGCCGCGCCGATGCCCGAAGTGATGTGGTCGTAGCCGGGCGCGATGTCGGTGGTCAACGGTCCCAGGGTGTAGAACGGTGCTTCGCCGCACTGTTCCAGCTGCAAGTCCATGTTTTCTTTAATGAGTTGCATGGGTACGTGGCCCGGGCCTTCGATCATTACCTGTACATCGTGCTTCCAGGCAACCTGCGTCAGCTCGCCCAGGGTCTTCAGTTCGCCCAACTGCGCTTCGTCATTGGCGTCGTAGATGGAGCCGGGGCGCAAGCCGTCGCCCAGCGAGAACGACACGTCGTAGGCCTTCATGATTTCGCAGATTTCTTCGAAATGCGTGTACAGGAACGATTCCTGGTGGTGCGCCAGGCACCATTTCGCCATGATGGAGCCGCCGCGCGAGACGATGCCCGTCAGCCGCTTGGCCGTCATCGGCACATAGCGCAGCAGCACGCCCGCGTGGATGGTGAAGTAGTCGACGCCCTGCTCGGCCTGTTCAATGAGGGTGTCGCGGAAGATTTCCCAAGTTAAATCTTCGGCCTTGCCGTTGACCTTTTCCAGCGCCTGGTAGATGGGCACGGTGCCAATCGGTACGGGACTGTTGCGCACGATCCATTCGCGCGTTTCGTGGATGTGCTTGCCGGTGGACAAGTCCATCACGTTATCGCCGCCCCAGCGGATGGCCCAGGTCATCTTTTCCACTTCCTCGCCGATGGAAGACGTCACGGCGGAATTGCCGATGTTTGCGTTGATTTTCACGAGGAAATTGCGGCCGATAATCATCGGTTCGACTTCCGGGTGATTGATGTTGGCGGGAATGATGGCGCGGCCGCGGGCGATTTCCTCGCGCACGAATTCCGGCGTGATCTCGGCCGGGATGCTGGCACCGAACGACTGGCCCGGATGCTGGCGGCCCATCAGGTCGGCCAGGCGTTCGCCCATGGGGCCGGAAGCCTTGAGTTCGCGCAAGTATTCCTGACGGCGCATGTTTTCGCGGATGGCGACGAACTCCATTTCCGGCGTGATGATGCCTTGGCGCGCGTAATGCATTTGCGTCACGTTCTTGCCGGCAATGGCGCGGCGCGGCTTGCGGTGCAAGTTGAAACGCAGCTCGGCCAGCTTCGGGTCCGCCAGGCGGGCGATGCCGTAGTCGGAGGTGGGGCCGGGCAATTCTTCCGTGTCGGCCCGCTCCATGATCCACGGCAGGCGCGGCGTATCGAGGCCCGAGCGGATGTCGATGTTCACGTCCGGATCCGTGTACGGGCCGGAGGTGTCGTACACGTAGATGGGCGGATTCTTTTCGCCGCCGAACGACGCTTCCGTGTCGGACTGGCTGATTTCGCGCATGGGCACGCGGATGTCGGGACGGCTGCCTTCGACGTAGATCTTGCGCGAATTGGGCAGCGGCGCGATGGCAGCTTCGTCGACCGTGGCGGTGGCGGAGAGGAATTTCGGGTTGGCGTTCATTTTGGCTCCTTGGCTAGACTATTTTTAAGCCTGGAGCCAGCTAAGGAGGTTCGGAATTACGCACGCGGAAAAGCGGGGTGCAGTCATCCTAAAGCTTCCCTTCGCTGGCATTATCCAGATCAGGTTCGGAGGGTATTTCTCACCCGCGCTTGCACTGTGTTTCCACAGCGAAAGGCAGGACCCCTAGCGTTTGCCGCCTTGCGGCAGCGAGCCAATTATACGCGGTTCGCGCCGCGTGGCCAGATGATTTCTTGCCGGTGTCGTGTTTGCGCATCTGCTGCAATGCAGCAGACGGCGTCACGCTTATTTCTTCTTGCCCCAGCGCCAGCTGGTCGGTTCGCCCTTGCGCTGGCAGATGAAAATGAGCACGGCCACAATGGCCGCTTCATACACGATGTAAGCGACCAGCATGGTTTGCGGCGGGAACAGGAAGGCGCCGCAGGCGAACAGCGCCAGCGCGGCCAGGAACACCAGCCAGCCCTGCCAGGTGATGGGCAAGCCCCAGCCCCAGCCATAGGTCTTGGCGGGGAACCAGTAGGAGGGAGATTTGTCAGTCATGATTTTTCCTGGTCTGTATCGATGGCACCAAGTATAAATCAACGGTCGGCAATCAAACAGCGCGATGGCGCTCCGTGACATCGAGGCCGATGCCGCGGTAGCCGATGAAGCGGCTGCCATTGTCGAACATCGGTTCGCCGCTGACCTGCAGATACTGCGTGCTGCCGTCCAGGTTGGCGCGGCTGTAGATGAAATCGAGAAACGGTTCGCGCGCGGCGATCTTGGCGTCGAGCAAGGCGCGCTCGGCGGCATTCCAGCGCTGCGGCTCTTCCTCGCTGCCGATGCCCAGCATTTCAGCCACGGGGCCGGAAAAGCGCGTCAAATTGCCCTGCGCATCCTGCTCCCAGTACCAGTCGGACGACAGTTCCGTGAAGCGCTGGAAGCGCGCTTCGCTTTCGCGCAACTCCGCCGTGCGGTCTTCCACCATCTGTTCCAGCGATTTGTTGTATTCGGCCAGCTTCTGGTACAGCAAGCGCACTTCCAGCATGTTGTGGATGCGCGTCTTGACTTCCACCAGGTCGAAGGGCTTGCTGACGAAATCCTTGGCGCCCGCCTGCAGGGCGCGCAGCTTGTGGCCGGGCTGGGCCGTAATCACCAGCACGGGCAGGTAGCTGCCCGCCTCGAGGTCGCGCAAGCCTTCCATGACTTCGAAACCATCCATTTCCGGCATCTGCAAGTCGAGCAGGATCAGGTCGTAGCGGTGCTGCTGGTGCAGCGCGCGCACGGCTTGCGGGTCCATGGTGGACGTGATGCGCGTGTAGCCGGCATTGCGCAGCACCTGTTCCAGCAGCATGACGTTCGCCTCCTGGTCGTCGACGATGAGGATGCTGGCGTTCAGGATCTCGGTGGCTTGAAGCATGGCGGTATTCCTAAAATTGAGTGCTGAATTAGCGTATTGCGTGAGTGTCGTCGGCCAGGCCGTGCGCGGCTGCATGGTGCAGGGCCACGTCGAGCGCGTCCATGAATTCGACGACCTTGATCGGCTTGGTCAGATAACGGAAGAAGCCCGCTTGCAAGCCTTTTTCGATGTCGCGCGGCACGGCGTTGGCCGACAGGGCCATGACGGGAATGTGGCTGGTGAGGGGATCATCATGCAGGATGTGCAGCGCGCCGTAGCCGCTGATGCCGGGCAAGTTGATATCCATCAAGATCACGTCCGGCTGGTAGGTGCGCGCCAGGTCGATGCCCAGGTGCGCATCGATGGCCGTCAGCAACTTCAAGTCGCTGCGGCGGGCGATCAATTGCTCGACCAGCGCCAGGTTGGCGGGATTGTCTTCCACGTAGAGCAAGGTGCGCAGGCTTTCCTGCGGCTCCTGCACCTGCGGCAGCGCGTCGCCGTCGCCCAGCACCAGTTCCGGCGCGCTGCTGGCGGCCAGCTCGAACCAGAACGTGGTGCCCACGCCGACGGCACTGTCGACGCCGATGGTGCCGCCCATCAATTCGACCAGTTGCTTGGTGACGACGAGGCCGATGCCCGTGCCCTCTTCCGTGCTGTTTTCCTGTCCCAGGCGATTAAACGGCTGGAACAGCTGCGCCACCTGGGCCGCGTCGAGGCCGGCGCCGCTGTCGCGCACGCTCACGCGCACCTTGTCGCCATGCCCGCTGCATTCGACGGTGACGGCGCCGCCGCCCTGGTTGTACTTGATGGCGTTCGACAGCAGGTTGATCATCACCTGTTTCACGCGCGTGCGGTCCGCATGCACATAAAAAGCCTTGCCGCAGCGGGGGAAATGCATGCGGATGCCGCGCTTTTCCGCCTGCGGCGCGATCATGGCCTGGCAATCCTGCAGCACGTCGAGCAGCGACATCGCTTCCTGCGACAGGGTGACCTTGCCCGATTCGATCATGGCCAGGTCGAGGATTTCATTGATCAAACGCAAGAGATACCAGCCGCCCTTGAGGATTTGCTCGATCGAGCGCTGCTGCGGCGGGCTCGGCGGCGGCACGTCGGACGCCATCAGCTGGGCGAAACCCAGCACGGCGTTCAGGGGCGTGCGCAATTCATGGCTCATGCTCGAGAGGAATTCGGACTTGGCGCGGTTGGCCTTTTCCGCCACCAGGCGCGCCTTCTTCAGCTCGGCATTATTGGTCTCGACCAGCGAGCGCGTATACGCCTGCTGTTCGCGCAGGCGCTGGTCCAGCAGCGCCTGTTCCGCCTCGACCTGCTTGCGCACCGTGTTATCGGTGCCGATCAGCAGATAGCCGATGACCTTGCTCTGCGCATCGCGCAAGGCCGTCACGGAAACGATGGCGGGGAAACGGCTGCCATCGTTGCGGATATACGTCAGTTCATAGATGTCTTCGATGCCGCGCGTGGCCTTGAACACGAGCGCTTCCACGCCCGGCGTGATGGGCGTGTCGAGTTCGGCGCTGAGGGCGGCCGCGCGGGCGACGATTTCTTGCGCGTCGGAAATACCGGCCGGCGTCAGCTTGTCCACCACGTCGCTGGCCGCATAGCCGAGCATGCGTTCGGCGCCCACGTTGAAAATCTGGATCACGCCCTGCGCATCGGTGGCGATGCACGAGAAATTGGCGCTGTTAAAGATGGCATCCTGCAGGGCGCCCGCCTTGAGCAACTGGCGCGGCAGGCTGGCCGCCACGGTGCGCCGGTACAGCGCCACGAGCAGCATCAGCAGCAGGAAGACCAGTGCGTCGATGACGCAGGCCGTCTCGAACGGCGCGCGCCAGGCCAGCGCGCCGACGGCCAGCAGGGCGATGGCGCTGAACGAAAACGCCAATGCCATGGGCCAGCGCGACGGGGCGCGGTTAGGGTTATTTTCAACTGAGTGCATGGGTAGCCTGGGCTATGACAACAATAAAGGGGACGGAAATGCGGCGCCTAGCGGCCTTGGCGCTGGCGCACGTCCGACAGCAGGCGCGCGAATTCCTTCTTCACCACGCCATAGCATTCGCACACATTGCCTTCGAGGCCGGCGCGGTCCTGCACCGTGATATGGCCGCGCCGATAACTGATGAGGCCGCGCTGCTGCAGGCGCCCCGCCGCTTCCGTCACGCCTTCGCGGCGCACGCCCAGCATGTTGGCGATCAGTTCCTGCGTCATGGTCAGCTCGCGGTTCGGCAGGCGGTCCATGGTCAGCAGCAGCCAGCGGCACAATTGCTGTTCCACCGTATGGTGGCGGTTGCATACGGCCGTCTGCGACATTTGCGTGATCAGGGCTTGCGTATAGCGCAGCAGCAAGCGCATGACGGGTCCGGCGCGGTCGAATTCTTCCATCAGCAGATGGGCCTTGAGCCGGTAGCCGACGCCGCCCGTCTGCACGACGGCACGGCTCGGTGTCGAGTTGCCGCCCATAAATAGCGACACGCCCACGATGCCCTCGTTGCCGACGCCGGCAATTTCCGACGAGCCGCCGTTTTCCAGCAGGTAATGGATGGAAACGATGGCCGTGGTGGGAAAGTACACGTGCTGCAGCTTGTCGCCCGAGTCGTAGATCACGTCGCCCAGCAGCATGGAGACTTGCTCCAGATGGGGAGCCAGGCGCGCGAAATCGGCGTCGAGCATGGCGGCGAGCAAATGGTTTTGATTCGGGTTGTGCAGCTGGGCATGCGGACTCGACATGGGCAGGTTTCCTGGTTTCCAGTCGTCAGCTAGGGGGTGTATGAAAGGCGTCCGAACGAGGGTCGCCATGGTGTGCAGCGTAACACACTGCTTGCACGGTGGACCGACTATATTTCTTGTTGGCATGACTGTCCGTTCGGTAGCGAACGGACGCTGCATCGCTGCGCGCCCTACAGTCAATCACTGCCAGGGCTGCCCGATCACGGATCGGTAGCGGTGCTGCTTACCGGACGCCATCATGCAATCATTCTTCAAGCGCATCTCCATTTCCGTCTCCACCTCGGCCCTGATCACCCTGGCGGTCGGCCTGTGCCTGACGGCGCTGTGCTATGTCTCGGCGCGGCAGATCGAAGCGGAAAGCGCCAGGGTGCTGCTGCAATACCACGCCAGCGGCCATGCGCTGAGTGCGGCCATGCTGCCCGCGCATGGGCTGACCCTGGATGCAAACCGCCGCGGCTCGCTGTACGTGTTGCTGGGTGGAATATTATCGAGCCTGCTGGCCACGGCCTATGTGTACCAGCTGGTGTCGCGCAATTCCGTGATTGCCCGCATCACGGGCGAACGCACGGCGGCCTTGCAGTTTGCCAATTTGCGCCTGTCCGAGGATATCGCCGCGCGCATGCGCAATGAAAAGTCGCTGCGTTTGCGCGAACGCATCATCGAAGTCTCGGACAATGCCATCATCCTGTGCAGCGCCGACGCGCCCGGCTACCTGATCGAATACGTCAATCCCGCCTTCGAGCGCATCACGGGGTACGCGGCCGGCGAAGTCATCGGACAGCGACTGGAAGACCTGCAGGGGCCGGAACATGCGCGCCAGGACATGCATGCCATCAGCGCGGCCTTGAACGAACAGCGCGAAGGCAAGGCCATCGTGCGCAATTTCCGCAAGGATGGCAGCACGTACTGGAGCGAGCTGTTCGTGGCGCCCGTGCGCGACGATGGCGATGGCGCCGTCAGCCACTTTGTCGTAGCGCAATACGACATCAGCACCGTCATGCGCTTCGAGCAGGAACTGGAATTCCAGTCGCGCCACGATATCCTCACGGGCCTGGCCAACCGTTTATTGCTGCGCGAACGGCTGGAACAGGCGATGGCCGTGGCGCGCCGCAGCACCCTGCCCCTGTGGGTGGTCTTCATCGACCTCGACCGCTTTAAATTCGTCAACGACACCCTGGGCCACGACGCGGGCGATACCCTGCTGAAACTGATCGCCGACCGCCTGCGCGCCGCCACGCGCGAAGTCGATACGGTGGCGCGACTCGGCGGCGACGAATTCGTCCTGCTGCTGCCGCAACACGCCAACAGCGACCCGGGCCAGCTCATCCTGCAGCGCGTGCTGGACGCCGTGGCCCAGCCGCTGCTGGTGGGCGGCCATGAATTCTTTCTCACGTGCAGCATGGGCGTGGCCACCTATCCCGACGATGGCGACAGCGCGGAAACCCTGATCAAGCATGCCGACATCGCCATGTACCGGGCCAAGGAGCAAGGCCGCAACCACTGGCAAAGCTACGCGCCGGCCATGAATGCCAGCATGCTGGCCCGGCTGAACCTGGAAAGCGAGTTGCGCCATGCGCTCGAGCGTGGCCAGTTCCACCTCGTGTACCAGCCGCAGGTGCAGCTCGACAGTGGCAAGATCGTCGGCATGGAAGCGCTGCTGCGCTGGCGCCACCCCACCCTGGGCGCCATCGCGCCCGGCGAATTCATCCATCTGGCCGAAGAAATGGGCTTGATCGTGCCCATCGGCGCCTGGGTGCTGCACACGGCGTGCGCGCAAGCGAGGGCGTGGCAACGGGAGGGACTCGGCGGCTTGCGCCTGGCCGTCAATTTGTCTGCGCGGCAATTCCGGCAAAGCGGCTTGCTGCAATCGGTGCGGGAGATACTGGCCGTGACGGGCCTGGAAGCGCGTTTCCTGGAGCTGGAATTGACGGAAAGCATGATGATGCAGGATGTGGAACAGGCGATCGCCACCATGGGCAAGCTCAAGGCATTGGGCTTGCAGCTGTCGATCGACGACTTCGGCACCGGCTATTCCAGCCTGGCGTACCTGCGCCGCTTCCCCATCGACGTATTAAAAATCGACAAATCCTTCGTCAGCGACCTCACGCACAGCGACGACGACGCGGCCATCGTGCAAGCCATCATCGCGCTGGCGCACAGCCTGCGCCTGAAAGTGATTGCCGAAGGCGTGGAAACGGCGCAGCAGCTGGCCTTCCTGCGCCAGCACGGCTGCGACCAGATGCAGGGCTATCTGTTCTGCCGTCCGCTGGCCGCGCCCGCCTTCGAGGAATTATTACGCCAGGGCAGCACCTTGCCTGCCCTGGCGATGGGTTGAGCAGGCCTTAAAACGCGTGGCGCAAGCCGACGTTGAAGGCGCGGTTGCCCGTGCCCACTTCCGTGGCGTTGCCCACCATGTAGGCGGCATCGTTGCGGTTGCGGATGTGCGCGTAAGCAACATACACCTTGCTGCGCTTGGACAAGGCGTACGTGGCGCCGATGGCCAGCTGCTGCGCGTCGCGGTTGGCCGCATCGCGGTCATCCTTGCGCACATACGAGGCCAGCAAGGTCGTCGCACCGAGCGGCACGGACACGCCGACGATGGCGTCGCGGCTGTCGTTCGACGCGGTGGGCGCCTGCGCCGCGCCATATGGGTTTTCCGCGAAGAACATCGAGCTGCCCTCGCCCGTGTTGCGGCCATAGCCGGCAAACGCCGTGGCCACGCCGAAGTTGTAGTTACCCGCAAGAATGGTGTTGTTCGCGTCGGCCTTGCCCGGCTCGCCGGCACGGCTCTGGCGCGCCAGGCGCAGGGTCAAAGGACCGTTGACATAGCCCAGGGACAGGCCCAGCGAACGTTGATCTGCCACAACACCCGTATGTTCGCCAAAGCCGTACATCACCGTGGCGGTGACGCCGCGCAGCTCGGGCGAGGTGTAGCGCACGGTATTGTCGATGCGCGTGGCCGAGTAGCCGGCCAGGTTGGTCGCCGCGCCAGCAAAGCCGCCTTCGAAGGGGTCGGCCACGTCCGTCAGCGCCTGGCTTTGCAGGTTGTACTGGCGGCCCACGGTCAGCATGCCCAGCGGGCTATTGAGGCCGACAAAGGCCTGGCGGCCGAACAATTGGCCCGCCTGGTCCGAGCGGCCCGTGTCGCTCAGGACGCCCGCTTCCAGGGTGAACACGGCTTGCAAGCCATTGCCCAGCGCTTCCGTGCCGCGCAAGCCCAGGCGCGAACCGGCCGAGATGCCGCTGGTGAGCTTGCTGACGTCGCCTTCCTGCACCAGGCCCGCATCCATCAGGCCATACACTTCAACAGACGACTGGGCGTGGGCGGCAGGCAAGGCGCCCAGGGTGGTAGCAAGGCCGGCAACGATGGCGATTTTTTTCATGATGATTTCCTTGTAAAAGCGACACCAGGAAAGCGGCGGCCACGGCAAGGCCACAGGCGGCAAGGCGCCATGCGGGGGATGCCGTATCAAAAGACGACGCGCCGGACAACAGATCCTGGCTAAGCTGTGGCGGCAGCGGCGTGCAATGGAGGCGCCGCTTTGATTCCGCCGTGAATGGTGCACCGCTGGCGGTGCGCGTGGCTCAGGCGCCCGGCCCGAAGGGGACGCTCTGAAGGTGGCTGGCATCGCTGATGCGCTGGCCTTGAGACGCGGACGAGTGCTGGATATGAAACGTTATACAACCGCGTCTGCAGGCGCCGTCCGCAAGGGTGGGGCAGGAGGCGCCGAGGCCGGCATTGTAGCATCGGCAGCGCCCTTATTCCCGTTCTGTTGCAGGAAAACGACTCGCCAGGCCGCCAAAACACGGCCATGCGGCCGCGTTCACTTCAGCTTGTCGTACAACAACATTTGCCCGTCGCGATCCCAGGCCAGTTTGCCATCCTCAATGCCGATGACGGCGTGGAAATCGCGCATGCCCGTGTGCGGCGGATACAGCGCAAAACGCAACAGGCCTTGCCGGGCCGGCACTTTCACCGTGGTAAAGCCCGTTTCCGGATGGGACAGCACCAGGTGGCGCAGCGGCCCCGCAAACGGCACCTGCCACGGCTGCGTGCCGCTGACGCCGTTGGCAAACGCGGGCGCATCGCCCAGCGCCGCCAGAGCGATATCGGGCACGGCCTCGCCGCGATATTCGACGATGATGCGGGCCGGGCCCGTGGTGGCGTCGCCGGAGCGCGGCGGCAACAGCGCAAAGGACGCATCGGGCGAGGCCCCATCGCCCTGCAGCAGCAGTTCGCCGTCCAGCACCGACCAGCGCCCCTGCGCCGCTTGCTCATCGGCGCCGTACAGCATCCGGTAACTGAAACGCCCGTCGGCGCGCAGCACGATGTGCGACGCGACCTCGGCCCTGTGCCCCAGCGCATAGCGTCCCGGCAAGCGCCGTTGCAGCGCCAGGTCGCCAGCCTTGTCCTTGTGCGCGGGTGCAGCGGCAACCTCGGCGGGCGGCACCTGCCAGCCGCCTGCCGCCAGGATGGCCAGCATGTCATTGCGCCCCGCGGCGCGCAGCGCGCTCCAGTCCTGCGGCGCGAGTTGGCGCAGGCTGCCGGCCAGGCGCGGCAGGCGCGCAGCGAAGCGCTGGCCCAGCCAGCCGGCAAGCATGTGCTTCGGTTCGTCGGCAAAGGCGGCGATCAGGCGCGGCGCCATGGCGGGGTCGCACTGTTGCGGCGCGGCGGCAAAGCCATGCTTGAGCAACAAGTTCCAATACGCATCGGACGCGTGCAAGGCAATGTTGACCAGGTTCGGCGTGTCCGGCAGGCATACCTTGTCCAGCGACAGCGTCGAGCCGCGCGTGACGAGGGCCAGCATATCGGGATTGAGGCTGGCGGCGGCCAGGTCCAGCGCGCCACCCCATGGGTGCCCTGTGCTTACCTCGATCCGCGCGCCGCGCGCGAGGAACAGGCGCGCGGCCTCGGTGTTGCCATTGAGAATGGCCTGTTCCAGCGCGCTCTTCTGATTGGCACCGCGCCAGTTCGGGTCCAGCCCCAGGTCCAGCAGGTGCGGCAGCAGGTCGTCGCGCCGCGCGCGCAGCGCCTGCCGCAGCACCACCGCATCGCCCGGCGCGCGCCGCACACCGTCGGCACGCCGCAACATGCCGTGCTCCAGCAACAGCGGCGCCAGTGCGCGCTGCGGCGACTGCACGGCGAGCAGGGCCGCGTTCAAGCCCAACTGGCTGGCCGGCAAGCCGGCTGCCAGCATCAGGCGCACCCGCTCGACGCCGGCCGCATTGCGCACGGCACGCAGCGCCTCGTCCAATGGCGACCACTGGATGTCTGCCAGCGGCTGGCGCGCCGCCACGGCCGCCAGCAGCAATGTCAGCACCGTATTATTTTCCGGCGTCGGCGGCAGTTTCAGCGCCAGCCGCAATACGGGGAACTCGCCGCCCAGCGGATCGGCACCCAGGCCCAGCAGCAGCTTGACCATCGCCGCGTCGCCATTTTCGACGGCCGCCAGCAAGGGCGGACGATAACCGTCGCTGACGACGGGCGCGCCCATCGCGGCCAGGCGCGTGACCCAGTCCGGCCGCTGGCTGCGCACCGCATGCCACAGCAGCGTCTCCGTTTCCAGGTGCAGCGCATCGAGCGTCGCCAGCGCTCTCCAGTGCGACTCTTCGGCTGCGGGGCCGACTTGCTGCCATGGCATGCCGGGCACCACCAGCTGGCGCAGCACGTCGTCGGACGCCGGCTGATGGTTGTACATGGCGCGCATCGCCGCGTCGAGCCAGCGGTCCTTTCCTTTAGCATCATGGCGGGGCACGCGCTGCTTGAGCCAGTCCAGCGCGCCGGCGTTGCCCGCTTCGGCGGCGTAGGCGTACAGCGACTTGCCCTTGTCGTCGATAGACGGCGTGGTGCCGGTGGCCAGCATTTTATCGAGCACTTCGGTGCCGCGCGTCTGACCCAGCAAGCGGCTCCAGAGCATGTCATCGGCCAGCGGCCGCTCGGCTGGCCGGGCCGCGCCGTCTTTCTCCGTCTTTTTCTGTGAATGGCGCAGCTCCGCCATCTGCTGGTCGCCCACCAGATAGGGCATGCCCGAACCGGCGTCCAGCAAGGCGATCATGTTCGCCGTACGCTGATCCGCGTCGAGCAATTCCGGCAGCGTGCCCGCGGCTTCCTGCTGCAGCGCGTATTCCAGCGGCGCCAGCGTGTCATTTCCGGCGCCGTAGTGCCGGACATCGGCGCCATGGGCCAGCAACAGGCGCACCATCGCGGCGTTGCCATACATGGCCGCCAGGTGCAGGGGCGCGACGCGACTGCCCCCGGTGCCTTCGCCGACCGGCACGCCGCGCTGCAACAGCAGCGTCATCATGCGCAGCCTGGCCGGCAGCAGCGCGGCGTGCCGCCCGCGTTGCGCCTCGCGGTGCGCCCGCCGCTGCACCTGTTGCAGCAGAGCGTCGTCCAGACGCGGTTGCGCCTTCTGCCATGCTGATTCGGCTTCGACCAGGCTGTACGCGGGCAAGATCAAGGCGTGCAGCAAGGTGCGCTCGCCGATCCGGTAGGCGCCCGGCTCGGCGACGCCGGCCAGCAGTTTGCCGAAGGCGGCTTCATCGCCCTCGCTGGCAGCGTCGAACAGCGCCGTCACCTCGGGCGTCGGCGGCAGCTTGTCGCGCGCCTCGCGCACATAGTGGATCAGGCGTTCCATGCCGTGCACCGAGACCTGCGGCAGCGGCATGCCCACCTTCCACGCCCGCGCCAGCTGATCCGCCTCGGCGTTTTGCGCCGCGTTCATCGCCTTTGCCCAGCCGGCCACGCTGGCGGCGGCCCCCTGCTCTCCGCCCGCCGCCGCCAGCTGGCTCAGCATGGAAGCGAGCACATAGTCCTGCGGCACGCCCCGATCCATGCCGTACATCACGGCCAGCTGCAGCTGGGCCTTGGCGTGGCCGCTTTCGGCGGCCTTGCGCAGCCAGCGGGCGGCCTGCATGTTATCGAGGCCGCCTGCCTCGTTGCAGCACAGCTTGCCCAACTGGTAGGCGGCGTCCATGTCACCACCCTCGGCGGCGCGGCGATACCACTCCTCGGGCGCGCGCCGCCCCGTCAGCGACGTCGCAGGCAGGGGCGCGCCGCGCTTCCAGCGCTTGGCCAGACGCTGCGCCTCGTCGACCTGGTCCGGCGACATCGCGCGGCGACGCGCCGGCAGATACGTCTCCAGCTCGGCCGCGCCGCGCCATTCCTTGTCTTGCAGCGCCAGCAGCCTGAGCGCATACGACACCACCCTGTCGGCCGGCACGCCTTCGCCCCGTTCATACATTTGCGCCAGTTGCGCCATCGGTTCGCCGGCGCCCTGCGACGCCAGGCGGCGCAGCCAGGGCAGCGCGCGCGCTGGATCCTTCATGCTGCCCGACCAGCTCGTATACAAGGAAACCAGTTTCTCCTGCGCAAGGCGATCGCCCCCATTGGCCGCCAGCAGATACCAGCGCCCGGCATCGGCATCGCTGCGCGCCACGTCCGAACATCGCTCCTCGCCCATGTAGATATCGCCGAGAACCTTTTGCGCCTTGATATTGCCGCCCAGTGCCGGTCCGTGCAATTGGGCCACGGCGTCAACGCAGCGCCCGCGCTGGAAAGCCGCCATCCCCTCCGGAACGCCGGCGCACGCGCCTCCGGCAGCCAATCCTGCGCCGAACACGGCCAATTGCCACAATTTTTTCATGATTGCCTGAATATTTAAATAATATTGCAAAGATGATAGCTTGAAAAAAATACAATGAGGCAATATTGCGCAATCGTGCGCGGCTTTTCGGGCCATCCAGGCCTGCTATTTGCTGCGCATGCTTTATGCACCCCTTATAATGGTTCCTTTTGCCAATCACACGCCAAATCATGGAATTAGCCAAGTCTTTCGAGCCCGCCGACATTGAACAATTCTGGCGCACCGAGTGGGAACAGCGCGGTTACTTCACCGCCACCCTCGATGCGGGAAAACCTTCCTTCAGCATCCAGTTGCCGCCGCCGAACGTCACCGGCACCCTGCACATGGGCCATGCGTTCAACCAGACCATCATGGATGGCCTGACCCGCTACCACCGCATGCTGGGCCACAACACGGCCTGGATACCGGGTACCGACCATGCGGGCATCGCCACGCAAATCGTCGTGCAGCGCCAGCTGGACGCGCAAAAGATTTCGCGCCATGACCTGGGCCGCGAGAAATTCGTGGAAAAAGTGTGGGAATGGAAAGAAAAATCCGGTTCCATCATCACCGGGCAAATGCGCCGCCTGGGCGCCTCGGCCGACTGGCAGCGCGAATACTTCACGATGGACGAGCCGCGCTCGAAAGTCGTCACCGACGTCTTCGTGCGCCTGTTCGAGCAAGGCCTGATCTACCGCGGCAAGCGCCTGGTCAACTGGGATCCCGTGCTGGGCACGGCCGTGTCCGACCTGGAAGTGGTGTCCGAGGAAGAAGACGGTTCCATGTGGTACATCAAGTACCCGCTGGCCGACGGCAGTGGTTTCCTGACGGTGGCGACGACCCGTCCTGAAACCATGCTGGGCGACGTGGCCGTGGCCGTCGATCCGACGGACGAGCGCTACACGGCGCTGGTGGGCAAGATGCTGAAATTGCCGTTGACGGACCGCGAAATCCCCATCATCGCCGACGAATACGTCGACAAGGAATTCGGCACGGGCTGCGTGAAGATCACCCCCGCGCACGACATGAACGATTACGCCGTCGGCCAGCGCCACAAACTGGCGCAGATCGTCATCCTGACCCTGGACGCGAAGATCACGGACGACGCACCCGAAGCGTATCGCGGCATGGACCGCTTTGCCGCGCGCAAGCAGATCGTCGCCGACCTCGACGCGCAAGGCTTGCTGGAACAGGTCAAGCCGCACAAGCTGATGGTGCCGCGCGGCGACCGCACGGGCGTCGTCATCGAGCCGATGCTGACGGACCAGTGGTTCGTCGCCATGAGCAAGCCGGCCCCCGAAGGCACTTTCTTCCCCGGTAAATCGATCGCGGAAACGGCACTGGACAAGGTCGCCAACGGCGAAATCAAGTTCGTGCCGGAAAACTGGAGCACCACCTACAACCAGTGGCTCAACAACATCCAGGACTGGTGCATCTCGCGCCAGCTGTGGTGGGGCCATCAAATCCCGGCGTGGTACGACGACAAGGGCAATATCTTTGTTGCGAAAACGCAAGTCGAAGCGGAAGCCAAGGCGCTGGCCGCCGGCAGCACGGGTCCCTTGAAGCGCGACGACGACGTGCTCGACACGTGGTTCTCGTCGGCCCTGGTGCCGTTCTCGACGATGGGTTGGCCTGAAGAAACGCCGGACATGAAGGCCTTCCTGCCCTCGTCCGTGCTGGTCACGGGTTTCGACATCATCTTCTTCTGGGTCGCGCGCATGGTCATGATGACGGCGCACTTCACGGGCAAGGTGCCGTTTGAAACCGTCTACGTGCACGGCCTGGTGCGCGACTCGACGGGGCAGAAGATGTCCAAGTCGAAGGGCAACACCCTGGACCCGATCGACCTGATCGACGGCATCGACCTGGAAGGCTTGATCGTCAAGCGCACCACGGGCCTGATGAATCCGCGCGACGCGGAAAAGATCACCAAGGCGACGCGCAAGGAATTCCCGGAAGGCATTTCGGCCTACGGCACGGACGCCGTGCGCTTCACCATGGCCAGCTATGCGTCCTTGGGCCGCAACATCAATTTCGACCTGGGCCGCTGCGAAGGCTACCGCAACTTCTGCAACAAGATGTGGAACGCCACCCGTTTCGTCATGATGAACACGGAAGGCAAGGATTGCACGGCCAACGATGTTGATCTGTCGCAAGCGGACAAGTGGATTATCTCGCTGCTGCAAAAGGCGGAACTGGACGTGGCCAAGGGCTTCGAGGACTTCCGTTTCGACAACATCGCCGCATCGATCTACAAATTCGTGTGGGACGAGTATTGCGACTGGTACCTGGAAGTAGCCAAGGTGCAAGTACAGCAAGGCACGGAAGGCCAGCAGCGCGCCACCCGCCACACCCTGCTGCGCGTGCTGGAAGTGGTGCTGCGCCTGGCCCATCCGATCATTCCGTTCGTCACGGAAGCCCTGTGGCAGAGCGTTGCGCCGCTGGCCGGCAAGCTGCCGACGCCAGAAGGCGAGCCCAAGGGCGTGTCGATCATGATGCAGCCGTATCCGATCGCCAACACCGACAAGATCGACGAGTCGGCCGAAGCGTGGATGCAGCAGCTGAAAGCGTTGACGGACGCGACGCGCAACCTGCGCGGCGAAATGCAGATTTCGCCATCCGTACGCGTGCCGCTGATCGTCGAAGCGGGCAATGCGGCGGAAAAGGCCGCGCTGGCCTCGTACGCACCGTACATCCAGTCGCTGGGCAAGCTGGCCGACGTGCAGATCGTCGATGCGCTGCCGGACTCGCCTGCGGCCGTCGCCATCGTCGGCACCACCAAGCTGATGCTGAAAGTGGAGATCGACGTGGCGGCCGAACGCGAGCGCCTGGGCAAGGAAATCGCCCGCATCGAAGCGGAAATTGCCAAGGTCAACAGCAAGTTGGGCAATGAAAGCTTTGTCGCGCGCGCTCCGGCTGCCATCGTTGCGCAAGAAAACGAGCGTTTGCTCAGTTTTTCGGCGACAATTGAAAAACTGCGCGAACAGTTTGCTAAACTAGCCAGCGCATAAGGCAAGTTTGGAAGGATTGCGCGGCGTCATCCGTGACGCCGCGCAGGACCGCTGGTCTTGCCTTGGTATATAACTGTTCGTGACCCGATCAAAAAAACCATTGGAGACTAGCAATGCATAAAATTTTCAAAGCAAGCGTCACAGCAAGCATCATGATGGCCGCCCTGGCCATCGCCGGCAGCGCCGCCGCGCGCGACGGCAACTACACCCCTGTCGGCACGTGGAAAACCATCGACGACGCCAGCGGCAAGCCGAAATCCCTCGTCGTCATCACGGAAAACAATGGCGTCTTGCAAGGCAAGATCGACAAGCTGTTCCGTGGCCCGAATGAAGAGCAAAATCCCAAGTGCGACAAGTGCACGGGCGCCAACAAGGACCAGCCCATCATCGGCCTGGTGATCCTGTCCGGCCTGAAATATGACGGCAAGGAATGGACGGGCGGCGAAATCACGGACCCGGCCAGCGGCAAGGTCTACAAGAGCAAGGCCGAACTGATTGAAGGCGGCACCAAGCTGCAAGTGCGCGGCTATGTCGGCGTGCCGATGTTTGGCCGCTCGCAAACGTGGGTGCGCGAAGAGTAATCAACGCACGCCCTGCCCTGATGAAGCCGGCCATGCGCCGGCTTTTTTGCGTCCGCAAGCCCGCCCTGCTGTTGTTTTTCAGGCCGAATCGCTCCCTTTTGAACCTATCTGCAAGCGCCAGCAGCCTATGCGCGCCACCGAACATACTTGAAGTTTCCTAAATGAAATAGTGCATGCCTGTGACGCCATCGCCCTGTAGCGAAGGGCGGCATGGCTCTGCCGGATGACCTCATCCGCGGATGCCCGGCAATGATTGCCATGCACAAAGGAACTATATGAATCTCTTCAAGCGATTTTTGAGCCCGCTGCTCATCCCGGCCGGTTTGCTGGCCATGGCGGCTCTTGCCGGTTGCGGCGGCGGCGACCAGGGACGCGATCCCATCCTCGGCTTGCCGGGCGCCACCTTGTCCAGCCTGGCCGTCACGCCAGCCACGGCCACGGTCGCCATCGGCGCCGGCCAGCAATTCACGGCCATCGCCACGTATAGCGATGGTTCTTCGCAAGACGTCAGCGCCAAGGCGGCCTGGACGTCGGCCACGCCGGCCAGCGCGACCGTCAATGCCTCCACG
Source organism: Janthinobacterium sp. GW460-12-1-14-LB5 (assembly GCF_059423585.1). Lineage (NCBI taxonomy): Bacteria > Pseudomonadati > Pseudomonadota > Betaproteobacteria > Burkholderiales > Oxalobacteraceae > Janthinobacterium > Janthinobacterium sp. GW460-12-1-14-LB5. Next base: position 173,767 of record NZ_JBWKYD010000006.1, read on the forward strand.
GGCTTGAGCACCGGCATCGTTGCCGGCAACAGCAACATCAGCGCCGCGTTTGGCGGCAAGAGCGCGGCGGCGCAACTGACCGTCTCGCCGGCGACCTTGCTGTCGATCGCCGTCACGCCGCAAAGCCCCGTCGTGCCAGTGGCCGCGACGCGCCAGCTGGCCGTCATTGCCACCTACTCGGACAACAGCACCGCTGACGTCACGGCCGGCAGCAGCTTCCTTGCCGCCACGCCCGCTTTCGCCACCGTCGCCAGCAATGGCCTCGTCACCGGCGTTGCCTTTGGTTCCAGCGTCATGAACGCCAGCTTCAACGGCAAGACGGCCAGCACCACCGTCACCGTGCCGGCCGCGACCATCGTCAGCATCGCCGTCACGCCGGCCACCGCCAGTGTCGCTGTCGGTGCCCAGCAGCAATTCGTTGCCACGGCAACGTATTCGGACAGCTCGAATGCCATCATCACCAACAGCGCCAGCTGGACTTCGGGCAGCGTCGCCAACGCCACGGTATTGAACACGGGCATCGCCACCGGTGTTGCCGCCGGCACCAGCAGCATCACGGCCACGGCCGGCGGCCAGTCGGGTAGCGCGCTGCTGACCGTCACGGCAGTGGCCATCCCGCCCGTCCTCAACCCGATCGTCCTGGGCCGCGCGGCGCCGTTCGGCGTGCTGGCCGGCACTTCGATCACCAACAACTCGGGCGGCACCACCTTGATCACGGGCGACGTCGGTGCGCCATCGCAAACGGTCGATCCGACCCAGGCGGCCGGTTTTACCAATTACAAGTCGGGCGCCATCCTGGCCGGCGCCATGACGGATTTGCAAGCAGCGATCACGGACGGCAATAGCCGGACTTGCGACGTCAGCTTTGCCGGCGGCATCGACCTGGGCGGCCAGACCTTCGGTCCCGGCGTGTATTGCTATGCGGGCGCCATCAGCATCACGGGTACCTTGACCCTGAACGGTCCCGGCGTGTACATCTTCCGCACGGCGTTGACGCTCGATTCGACCGTCAATTCGGTGGTGGCCCTGAACAATGGCGCCACGGCCGACAACGTCAGCTGGCTGCCCGTCGGCCCGACCACCCTGGCCGCGAACAGCGTCTTCAAGGGCAATATCCTGGGCCAGTCCGCCGCCATCACGGTGGGCGACAACACGACCCTGCTCAATGGCCGCGTGCTGACGGCTGCTGCCGTTACCCTGCGCAACAACCAGATCACCAAATAAACGGGACATGACCATGACTATCGCACACACACTGGGCGCGCTGAGCGTGATGGCCGGCGCCTTGCTGGCGGCACAATCGGCACAGGCGCAGGACAACACCTTCATCAACCCGGACTGGGCCAACAGCGCCTGGTACATCGGCGCGGGCGTGGGCCAGTCGCGCGCCACCATCGACGAGCCACGCCTGCGCGCCAGCCTGGCCGCCAACGGCGAGACGGTCACCGGTTTTACCAAGGACCAGCGCGACACCGGCTATAAATTGTTTGTTGGCCGGCAACTGAACCAGTATTTCGCTGTAGAAGCCGGTTACTTTGACCTGGGCAAGTTCGACTTCAAGTCGACCACCAGCGGCAACGGCGTACTCAACGGCGAAGCGGGCTTTCGCGGCGTGAACCTGGACTTGCTGGGCCAGCTGCCGCTGTCGCAGCGTTTGTCCCTGCTGGGCCGTGTCGGCATGCATTACACCAAGACGAACACGGAATTCAGCGGCAACCGCCTGCTGGGTTCGACGAACACGCATGCCAGCGAGCGCAAGCTCAATGCCAAGCTGGGCCTGGGCCTCGAATACAAGTTCAGCGAAGCGCTGGCCCTGCGCGGCGAAGTCGAGCGCTACCGCCTGAACGACGCCGTCGGCAACCGCGGCGATGCGGACCTGTATTCCGTCAGCCTCGTGTATAAACTGGGCCGCCCGGCCAGCGCCACGCCAGCCTACCAGCCGGTGCCGGTGGCATTGCCACCCATCAGCGAAACCATGCCGGCCCCTGCGGCCGAGGTGAAGCCGGCGCCCGTCTCGGAAAAAGTGTCGTTTGCTTCCGAAGCGCTGTTTGATTTCGATCAATCGACGCTCAAGCCGCAAGGCAAGGCGGCGCTGGACCAGTTGGTCGGCCAGCTGACCGGCATGGACCTGGAAGTCATCGTCACGGTCGGCCATACGGATGCCGTCGGCCCCGATGCCTACAACCAGAAACTGTCGCAGCGCCGCGCCGAAGCCGTCAAGGCTTACCTGGTGGCGCAAGGCGTGGAGACGAGCCGCGTCTACACGGAAGGCAAGGGAGAAACCCAGCCCGTAGCCGACAACACGAGTGCCGCCGGGCGCGCCAAGAACCGCCGCGTGACGGTGGAAGTCGTGGGGACACGCAAAGTCATGCGCTAGATCAAACTGGCGCGTAAAAAAACCGGCTTGTTAGCCGGTTTTTTTACGTCTGCGGCGCTGCCGGCTTGCGGTGATGCTTGCTCAGATGCCGGTCCAGGCTGTTGGCGAACTGTTGCCGGTCCGATTGGCTGAAGGCGGCCGGGCCGCCCGTGTCGACGCCGCCGCTGCGCAATTCTTCCATGAAGGCGCGCATCGTCAATTGCTGGGCGATATTGTCTTTCGTATAAAACTCGCCGCGCGGATTCAGCGCAAAACCGCCCTTGGTCAGCACGTCAGCGGCCAGCGGGATGTCGCCCGTGATGACGAGGTCGCCGGGATTCAACAGCCGCACGATTTCCTGGTCGGCCACGTCGGCACCCGATGGTACTTGCACGGTACGGATGAAACGCGACGGCGGCACGCGCAAGCCCTGGTTGGCGACCAGGGTAAGCGGCAATTCCAGGCGGTCGGCCACTCTGTACAAAATCTCCTTGATGACGACGGGACAGGCATCGGCGTCAATCCAGATCTGCATGCCGGGCATGGCCTGCTGGCTGCCTTCCGCCATCACAGTTCCCACGCTTCGCCGCCCGGGCCCATGCGCGGCGCGCTGACGCCGAAGTGCAGGTAGGCGGCCGGCGTGGCGACCCGGCCACGCGGCGTGCGCTGCAAGAAGCCTTGCTGGATCAGGTAAGGTTCCAGCACGTCTTCGATGGTATCGGCCGCTTCGCCGATGGCGGCGGCCAGGTTGCCGATGCCGACGGGGCCGCCGCCGAACTTGAACAGCACGGCTTCGAGCAATTTACGATCCATCACGTCGAAACCGGCGGAATCGACGTCGAGCATGGCCAGCGCGCGGTCGGCCACCACCTTGGTGATCTCGCCATTGCTTTTGACTTCCGCGAAATCGCGCACGCGGCGCAACAGGCGGTTGGCGATGCGGGGCGTGCCACGGGCGCGCTGGGCGATTTCATGCGCGCCTTCCGGGTCGATCGGTGCCTTCAGCAAGGCGGCGCTGCGCGTGACGATCTTCGTCAGTTCGCCCGTGTTGTAGAACTCCAGCCGGGCCACGATGCCGAAGCGGTCGCGCAGCGGATTGGTCAGCATGCCGGCGCGCGTGGTGGCGCCCACTAATGTAAACGGTTGCAGATCGAGTTTCACGGAACGGGCGGCCGGGCCTTCGCCGATCATGATATCGATTTGATAATCCTCAAGCGCCGGATACAGAATCTCTTCCACCACGGGCGACAGGCGGTGGATTTCATCGATGAACAGGACGTCGTTCGCTTCCAGGTTCGTCAGGATCGCCGCCAGGTCGCCCGGGCGCTCCAGCACGGGGCCGGAGGTCTGGCGCAGATTGACGCCCATTTCGCGCGCGATGATGTGCGCCAGGGTCGTCTTGCCCAGGCCCGGCGGGCCGAACAGCAAAGTATGGTCGAGCGCTTCCTTGCGCTGGCGCGCGGCCGTGATGAAGATTTCCAGCTGGTCGCGGATCTTTTCCTGCCCCACGTACTCGTCGAGCTGCTTGGGCCGCAAGGCCCGTTCGATCGCTTCTTCGTTGTGCGAGATGGGCGCCGCGTCGATGATGCGCTGTTCCGTGAAGCTGTCGGTCTGGATACTCATGCCCTATCAGCCTTTCGACAGCGCTTTCAGCGCCAGTTTGATGCCGTCCGACACGCCGCTGCCGGCCGGCACGTTTTTCACGGCGGCCAGCGCTTCCTTGTCCGAATAGCCGAGCGCGACCAGCGCGTTCAAGATGTCCGATTGCGCATCGGGCGCCGCGTGCGCGCCACCGGCGCCGATATCGGCTCCCAGCTTGCCCTTCAATTCCAGTAATAAACGTTCCGCCGTCTTCTTGCCGATGCCCGGTACTTTGACCAGACGGCCGGAATCCTGCAAGGTGATCGCCTGCGCCAGGTCGGCAATCGTCATGCCGGACAGGATCGACAAGGCCATGCGCGCGCCCACGCCCGTGATCTTGATCAACTGGCGGAACACGGCGCGCTCGGCCGCATTGCCGAAGCCAAACAGCAGATGCGCATCTTCGCGGATGGCCTGGTGCGTAAACAGCACGACTTTTTCACCCACGTGGGGCAAGTTGTAAAAGGTGCTCATCGGCACGTCGACTTCATAGCCGACGCCCTGGCAATCGACCAGCAATTGTGGCGGATTCTTTTCAAGCAAAATACCGGAGAGACGGCCTATCATCGCGTGTTCCTAATGAAATTAAATTGTAAACAAAAGCTTGCTGGAGTGTTGCGGCTGTCAGGCCACGTTCAGGGCAAGGCGTACTGCCGCAGACAGTACGAATAGTACGGCAAGGCAGTGCAACGACGCCATGGGCGTGGCATGGCAGTCGCAACTAGCCGACCAGGCGGCCGCGCTTCATACGCAAGCCCTGCAGCTGGGGCGCCAGCGCGCCGATCATGGCCAGTGCATCGATGCTGTTGGCATGGCAAATGGCCACGCCCAGGGCATCGGCCGCATCCGTGCCGGGCAAGCCGGGCAAGGACAGCAGCCGCGACACCATTTCCTGCACCTGCTCCTTGGCCGCCTTGCCGTGGCCCGTGACGGCCTGCTTTACCTGCAGCGCCGTGTATTCGGCCACCGACAGGTCGGCGTGGACGAGCGCGCAAATGGCCGCGCCGCGCGCCTGGCCCAGCAGCAAGGTCGATTGGGGATTGACGTTGACAAACACTTTTTCGATGGCCGCGCAATCGGGCTGGTAGGTGCCGACGATTTCGCTCACGCCCTGCAAGATGATCTTCAGGCGCGGCGGCAATTCCCCTTCGGAACCCGTCTTGACGGTCCCCGACGCGATATAGCGCAGCTTGTTGCCGTGTTTTTCAATGACCCCAAAGCCGGTCGTGCGCAGGCCAGGATCGATGCCAAGAATAATCATCGCCAGATTCTATAATGAATACGGCAGGCACCGGTGAATAACCGGTGCCTGCCGTATTGTGTCGCAGCAACCCAAAACAACATCTGGGGTCGGACCCTCAGGGTCCGACCCCGGTCATTGCCGTTGGGTTCAATTATCAATGACGGAAGTGACGCGTTCCGGTATACAACATGACAACACCGCGCTCGTCCGCCGCATCGATCACTTCCTGGTCGCGCATGGAGCCGCCCGGGTGGATGACGCAGGTCGCGCCCGCGTCGACGACGACGTCGAGGCCGTCGCGGAACGGGAAGAAGGCGTCCGACGCCACCACGGAGCCCGTCAGCGACAAGCCCGCGTTTTGCGCCTTGATCGAGGCGATGCGGGCCGAATCGATACGGCTCATCTGGCCTGCGCCCACGCCCAGGGTCATGTTATTGCCGCAGAAGACGATGGCGTTCGACTTGACGAATTTCGCCACTTTCCAGGCGAACATCAGGTCGGACAATTGCTGCGGCGTAGGCTGCAGCTTGCTGACCACGCGCAAGTCGCCGATACCGACGTTTTTCGCGTCCGGCGATTGCACCAGCAGACCGCCGCCGACGCGCTTGAAGTCCATGGCGTTGACGCCATTGCCCAGCGGAATTTCCAGCATGCGCACGTTTTGCTTGCTCGAGAGAATTTGTTTCGCTTCGGCGGAGAACGACGGGGCGATCAGCACTTCGACGAACAGCTTGGCGATTTCGCCGGCGGTGGCGCCGTCCAGTTCGGTATTAAACGCGATGATGCCGCCGAATGCCGAGGTCGGGTCCGTCTGCAGGGCGCGCGCGTACGCTTCGGCCGCATTCTTGCCCAGCGCGACGCCGCATGGGTTCGCGTGCTTGACGATGACGCAAGCGGCGCTCTGCTCGAAGCCGCCCAGGCTCTTCACACATTCCCAGGCCGCATCGGCATCGGCGATGTTGTTGTACGACAATTCCTTGCCTTGCAGCTGGCGGTAGTTGGCCAGCGCGCCATCGGTGGTGACGAGATCGCGGTAGAAGGCGGCGCTCTGGTGCGGGTTTTCGCCGTAACGCATGTCTTGCACTTTCTCAAATGCAACGTTCAGGATTTGCGGATAGGCGCCGCGCTCGGCGTGCACCTTCGTCGGGCCCAGGCTGGTCAGGTAGTTGGTGATGGCGCCATCGTATTGCGCCGTGTGCGCAAAGACTTTTTTCGCCAGCATGAACTTGGTGTCATAGCTGACGTCGCCGGCCTTGCCGTCGGCCGAGCGGATTTCCGCCAGCACCGCGTCGTAGTCGGTCGGGTCGCAGATGACGACCACGTCCTTGTGATTCTTGGCCGCCGAACGCAGCATGGTCGGGCCGCCGATATCGATGTTTTCGATCGCGTCTTCCAGGGTGCAATCGGCCTTGGCGACCGTGCCCTGGAACGGGTACAGGTTGACCACCACCATGTCGATGGTCGGCATGTCGTGCTCGACCAGTTTCGACATGTGCTCAGGGAAATCGCGGCGCGCCAGGATACCGCCATGCACTTTCGGGTGCAGGGTCTTCACACGGCCATCGAGCATCTCCGGGAAACCCGTGTAATCGGCAACTTCCGTGACGGGAACACCGTTGTCTGCCAGCAATTTGGCAGTGCCGCCGGTGGACAGGAGGTTGACGCCGAGGGCGGACAGGGCGCGGGCGAATTCGAGAACGCCGGTCTTGTCGGAAACGGAGAGGAGAGCTTGTTTGATCATGGCTGTGGCTAGGTGGTTAAGTGTTCTTGGCGAATGGCGCAGCGGTCAGCTATCAGGCTGGGCCCGCTGCGGCGGATTCAAATCTTGGCGTCACTTGCATGCCGGCATTACAGCAAACCGTGCTCCTGCAATTTCTTGCGCAGGGTATTGCGGTTGATGCCCAGCATCTGCGCGGCGTGCGACTGGTTGCCATCGGCGCGTGTCATCACGACTTCCAGGATGGGCTTTTCCACGGTCAGCACGACCATGTCATAGATATTCGATGCTTGCTGTTCGCCCAGGTCATTGAAGTAATCTTCTAGACTTTTCTGTACGACTTCCTGAATGCTTTCTTTGCTCATTTTTATGCTTCAACCGGCTGAACACCTGGCCATCCGGCGCCGCGCCGCTCATGCGGTCCGCGTGCTGCCCTCTTGCCTCGGTGTTGTAATTAATATTGCATGACGCTCTGTATAGGCGCTCGCCCTTGTACTTCTGATCACTATTGCTTATAACTTATACAACTGCCTTGCTATCTGTTCATGCTGCCGTGGCCGTTTCTATCAGGCCACTTTCACTGGATTCGGAGAGGCGGTATTGTAACCGCTCGCCAAATTTCCATTGCGACTCAAAAAATTGATCGACAGCCAGCAACTGCGCATCCGTCGACTCCAGCAAGTTCATTTCCTGGCGGAACGCTTCGCCGCCTTCCAGATCCTTCACATACCAGCCGATGTGCTTGCGCGCCGTGCGCACGCCGAGGAATTCCCCGTAAAACGCGTAATGGGCGCGCAAATGCTCGTCCATCAGGGTACGCACTTCATCCACATAGGGCGCCGGCAACAAGGTGCCGGTGCGCAAGAAATGGTCGATCTCACGGCAAATCCACGGCCGGCCCTGCGCCGCGCGGCCGATCATGACGGCATCGGCGCCTGTTTGATCCAGCACAAAGCGGGCCTTCTCAGGACTGGTAATGTCGCCATTGGCCACCACGGGGATGGCCACCGATGCTTTCACGGCGGCAATGGTTTCATATTCGGCATCGCCCTTGTAGCCATCGGCGCGCGTGCGGCCGTGCAAGGTCAGCATCTGGATGCCCGCTTGCTCGGCGATGCGGGCGATTTTCAGGGCATTCTTGTTGTCGCGGTTCCAGCCCGTGCGAAATTTCAGGGTGACGGGCACGTCGACGGCATTGACGACGGCGTGCAAAATCTTTTCGACCAGGCTTTCGTTTTGCAGCAGGGCCGAACCGCACCAGCTGTTGCACACCTTTTTGACGGGGCAGCCCATGTTGATGTCGATGATCTGCGCGCCCCGGTCCACGTTGAACCTGGCGCAGTCGGCCAGGTCTTGCGGATCGGCGCCGGCGATCTGCACGGCTTTGGGTTCCATTTCGCCTGCGTGGTCCGTGCGGCGCGAACTTTTTTCCGTCGCCCACAGGCGCGGATTCGACGCCGCCATCTCCGACACGGCGTAACCGGCACCCAGCTGCTTGCACAACTGGCGGAAAGGCCGATCCGTCACGCCCGCCATGGGAGCGACGAAAACGTTGTTGCGCAGAATGTGAGGGCCGATTTGCACTGAAGAACCTGGAATGGACGGAGGAACCTGCTATTTTAACCGATTCCCTGCCTAATTAATAAGCACTATTTTTTTGGATCAGTGCGTCAGAGTGACAATGGGGCCGCTTAGCCCAGCTCGTCCATCGCGGGCGCGCTCAGGTGTTCGATATTTCCCCAGTGCACTAAATGCAGTTTGCCGTCGGCGTAAGAAAAACGGTTGACGCTGGCATTTTTGACCTGGAAGTCACGCGGACTGTCGAGCGTCATGCCGACCGCCTCGCGGTAGGCGCACTCGAGCACGCCGCCGTGCGCCACGATGGCGATCGTCTGGCCATCATAGCGTTCGGCCCAGCGGGCGATGGCGCCATTCGCGCGCGCATAGAACTGGCGGAAGCTCTCGGCCTGGCGCTCGCCCGACGGCATCACGGCGTCGATCTGGCGCGATTGCCACTGCGCATATTCATGCGGATAGCGCGCGGCGATATCCGCATACAGCAAGCCTTCGAAGGCGCCATAGCAGCGCTCGCGCAGCAAGGGATCCGTTTGCACGGGCAAATCTTTCAATTGAGCAACGGCTTGCGCCGTCTGCTGCGCGCGTTGCAGATCGCTGGCGAGGATGGCGGCCAGCGGCTCGTCCGCCAGCGCCTGCCCCAGCACGGCCGCTTGCGCCAGGCCCGCCTCGTTGAGGGCGATGTCGATATGGCCCTGCAGGCGGCGGCCCGCATTCCAGGCCGTCTCGCCATGGCGTATCAGTAAAATCGTGGTGCTCATGCGTTATTTCTTCAGGGTAAGTGCCAGCTCGGGGTTGAGCGAGTAGGCGACGACGAGCTGGGCTTCGTCGAGGATGTGGCCGTAGAGCGCGGCATGCGCTTGCTGCCCCGTAAAACGCTCAGGCAGCTCCAGGCGCGGCACGTCGAGCGCATACAGGCGGAAAATGTAATGGTGGATGCGCTCGTCGTTCCACGGCGGGCATGGGCCATCATAGCCGTAATAATCGCCGGCCATGGCGGCATCGCCGGCAAACCAGCCCGTGTAGTCGTTGAGGCCCTGGCGCAGCCCAGTAGCTGCGGCCTTGCCGCGCGGCGTGATGCCGCTGGAAAATTCCCCGGCAGCAACGGAGCGCAGGGCGGGCGGCACGTCGAGCAAACTCCAGTGATAAAAGTCGCCGCGCGGCGCCGCCAGCGGCAAGACCTGGCCTTCAACATTGACCAGGCTGCCGTCCTGCGGCGCATCGGGGTCGATGCAGAACAGGGCCAGCGACTCGGTGCCGTTCGGTACCTCGTCCCAGGCCAGATGAGGATTGCGGTTGCCGGCGAGGCGCACGCGGCTGGCCGGATCGATCTCGGCAAAGGCATGGTCGGCCGGCATCAGGCCGCCATCACGAAACGTCTCGCTCCACAATTTCATCGCTTGCTCCTCTTTATATTTTTTAGTTATTGCTTTGCGTTTACTTGTAGCCAGAAGGTGACGGGCCCGTCATTCGTCAGCGACACCTGCATGTCGGCGCCGAACTGTCCCGTTTGCACGGTCGCGTGGCGGCTGCGCGCCTGATCCACGAAATGCGTGAACAGGCGCAAGCCGTCCTGCGGCGCGGCGGCCGGCGTAAACGACGGGCGCGTGCCGGACTTGGTGTCGGCCGCCAGCGTAAACTGCGGCACCAGCAGCAAGCCGCCGGCCACGTCCGTCACGCTGCGGTTCATCTTGCCTGCCTCGTCGGCAAACACGCGATAGCCAAGCAGCTTGGCCAGCAGAGCATCGGCTTCCTTCTCCGTATCGCCCCGCTCGGCGCACACGAGCACCATCAGGCCGGCGTCGATGGCGCCGATGGTGGCGCCGGCGACGTCGACTTTCGCCTGGGTAACGCGCTGCAGCAGCGCGATCATGCCGTCAAGGTGACGCGCGCAAATTTGCGCTTGCCAACTTGCAACACGAATTCGCCAGCCGCCACTTGCAGGCCCTTGTCGCTGATGACGGTGCCGTCGATGCGCACGCCGCCCTGCTCGATCATGCGCATGGCTTCCGACGTCGACGGGCACAGGCCAGCCTGTTTCAGCAATTGCGGGATGCCCAGCGGGGCGCCGGCCAGGGTCACTGCCGGGATATCGTCGGGAATGCCGCCCTTCGAGCGGTTGACGAAGTCGGCCAGCGCATCTTCGGCCGCCTGCTGCGAATGGAAGCGGGCGACGATTTCTTGCGCCAGCGCAACCTTGGCGTCGCGCGGATTGCGGCCTTCTTCGACTTCGCGCTTCAGCTGGGCCAGTTCGGCGATCGAGCGCCACGACAGCAGCTCGTAGTAGCGCCACATCATGACGTCGGAAATGCTCATCAGCTTGGCGAACATGGTGTTGCCCGGTTCCGTGATGCCGATGTAGTTATTCTTCGACTTGGACATTTTTTCCACGCCGTCCAAACCTTCCAGCAGCGGCATGGTCAAAATACACTGCTGCTCCTGTCCATACTGCTTTTGCAGTTCGCGGCCCACCAGCAGGTTGAACTTCTGGTCCGTGCCGCCCAGTTCCAGGTCCGATTTCAGGGCCACCGAGTCGTAACCCTGCATCAGCGGGTACAGGAATTCGTGGACGGAAATAGGAATGCCGCCCTGGAAGCGCTTGGTGAAGTCGTCGCGCTCGATCATGCGCGCCACCGTATAGTGGGAAGCGAGCTGGATGATGCCGCGCGCGCCCAGCGGATCGCACCATTCGGAGTTATAGCGGATTTCCGTCTTGCTGGCGTCCAGCACTAAAGATGCTTGCGCGAAATACGTCATCGCGTTAATCTCGATCTGTTCCTTCGTCAGCGGCGGACGCGTGACGTTGCGGCCCGAAGGGTCGCCGATCATGGAAGTAAAGTCGCCGATGAGGAAAATGACTTGATGGCCCAGGTTTTGCAGCTGGCGCATCTTGTTCAGCACGACAGTGTGGCCCAGATGCAAGTCGGGTGCAGTCGGGTCCAGGCCCAGTTTGATGCGCAGTGGAACACCGGTTTTCTCGGAACGCGCTAATTTTTGCGCAAATTCGCTTTCGATCAAGAGTTCGTCGACGCCACGCTTGGTAATCGCGAGGGCTTCTTGTACTCTGTCCGACAGCACAAGCGCGGTCTGAGCGGCGTTAGCCTTTGTAGGCGATGCGGTGGTGTTGATTTCCATAAAATTTGACTATAAATCTCAAAATGGTAGTAGGTTTGCGGAGTTTGTTATAATGCTTGATCCCATCAATCTTGCCGCATGAGCGAACCAAAATAACAATAACAAAGAGCACTAGTTCACGAATCGTTCAAGGGCAAATTTTAACTGATTGCATGAACCCTATACATAAAATCACAGGCTCACGCTTGTACACACAGCTGACGACGACACGCAAGGCACGCATTATCGGCGCGTCGGCAGTGCTGCTCGCCGTGGCCGCCTTCGGCGCGGTCGCTGTGTCGCCCATGGCGCCCGATGCGTCCGACCTCCCGGTCACGTCCATCGCCCAGAACCTGGAAATGCCTGATCTCGCCTCGCAAATTTCCGCGATGGAACAGGTAGACCAGAATTTCACCCACGAAGAAAAAGTCCGCGCTGGCGATACCCTCGCCACCTTGCTGACCCGTCTCGGCGTGGATGATACGGCGGCTGCCAATTTCATCAAAACCGACAAGATCGCACGCGGCGTGATGTTGCTGAAATCGGGCAAGCGCGTGCAAGCGCAAACGTCCGAAACTGGCGAACTCAACTGGATGCGCGCCACCCTCGTCGACAGCAACGACAAATCGGTCAAGAACATCCTGATCACCCGCAAGGGCGACAAGTTCGTAGCCACGGAAGTGGCAGCCCAGCTGGAACGCCGTGTTGAAATGCATGCGCGCAAGATTACTTCCACCCTGTTCGCCGCCACCGACTCCAGCCTGGACGGCACCCGCCTGCCAGACTCGATTTCCGCGCAAATCGTGGAAATGTTCTCCACCAATATCGACTTCCGTTCCGACCTGAAACGCGGCGACTCGTTTAATGTGGTCTACGAAACGTTCTGGCAAGATGGCGAATTTGTCCGAGCGGGCCGCATCCTGGCCGGTGAATTCACCAACCGCGGCACGACTTACCAGTCCGTTTGGTTCGAAGACCCAGCCAGCAAGCAAGGCGGCGGTTACTACAGTTTCGACGGCAAGTCCCTCAAAAAAGCCTTCCTGAAATCCCCCCTCGAATTCTCCCGCATCTCGTCCGGCTTCTCCATGCGCGTGCACCCGATTTCCGGCAACTGGAAAGCGCACAAGGGCATCGATTTTGCCGCGGCAACGGGCACGCCTATCCGCGCTTCCGGCGACGGCGTGGTCGATTCCGTCGGCAGCCAGAACGGCTATGGTAATGTTGTTGTTCTGAAACATTGGGCCAACTACACCACCGCCTACGCGCACATGAGCCGCTTCGCTTCGGGCCTGAAAAAAGGTCAAAAAGTAAGCCAGGGCGATGTGATCGGCTACGTCGGCACCACCGGCTGGTCCACGGGCGCCCATTTGCACTATGAATTCCGCGTCGGCGGCGTGGCGCAGGATCCAAGCAAGCTGAACGTCCAAGCCCAGGCGCCGCTGACGGCAGCCGAGCTGAGCCGCTTCCGCATGGTGTCGGCCGACATGATGCACCGCTTCACCCTGCTGCGTCCGAACGACACGGCACTGGCTTCGCGCTAAGCAACACTGCCTTCGGGCAACACATAAAGGCACCGCCCATGCAGATGGCCGGTGCCTTTGTTTTATGTGCACGAGAAAATACGGCACAATGCATCCATCACTTACGCACGCGAGGAAACACCCATGCTGTATATCGGTTTGATGTCGGGCACCAGCCTGGACGGCGTTGACGGCGCGCTGGTCGACTTTGCCGACGATGGCGGCACGCGCAGCCTGGGCGATGCCTACATTCCCTTTCCCGCCAGCCTGCGCGATGACCTGATGGCCTTGCAAAGTGCCGGCCAGAATGAAATCGAACGCGAAGCACTGGCGGCCAATCAACTCGTGCAGCATTACGCCGACTGCGTCGCCAGGCTATTGAGCGACGCGGGCATCGGCCCGGACGCCATCGCCGCCATCGGCGCGCACGGCCAGACCATCCGCCACCGCCCCGAGCTGGGCTTTACGCGCCAGTTGAACAATCCGGCCCTGCTGGCGGAACTGACGGGTATCGACGTCATCGCAGACTTGCGCAGCCGCGACGTGGCGGCCGGCGGCCAGGGCGCGCCGCTGGTGCCCGCTTTTCACCAGGCCATTTTCAATTTGCCCGGCCACACGCGCGTGCTGGCCAATATCGGCGGCATCAGCAACATCAGCGTGCTGCATGCGGACGGCGCGGTAACGGGCTACGACACGGGGCCCGGCAATGCGCTGATGGATGGCTGGGTCTTGCGGCACCTGGGCCAGCCCTACGACGCCAACGGCGCCTGGGCCGCCACGGGCCAGGTCTTGCCTGCCCTGCTGGCGGATTTGCTCATTGATCCGTATTTTGACTTGCCGGCGCCAAAAAGCACGGGGCGCGACCTGTTCCACGCCGACTGGCTGCAAGGCAAGCTGGCGCATCACCCTGGCGCCCGGCCAGCCGACGTGCAGGCGACCCTGACGCAGCTGACGGCCGCCAGCCTGGCGCACGCTATCTTGCGCGACGGGGCGCAGGCGGAAACGGTATATGTATGTGGCGGCGGCGCGCAGAACGCCACGCTGATGGCAGCCCTGGCCGCTGCATTGCCTGGCATGGCGGTGGCATCGACGGCAGCGCTGGGCGTGGCGCCCAGCCAGGTCGAAGCGCTGGCGTTTGCCTGGCTGGCATGGCGCTTTACGCAGCGCAAGCCGGGCAACTTGCCGGCCGTGACGGGAGCGCAGGGTTTACGGGTACTGGGCGCGCTGTACCCACGTTGATATGAAACAATTGCTCCAGAAACACAAATAGCGGATCGATGATCCGCTATTTTTATATTGCGCCTGTAATCCGGCGCGTCTGAAAAACGTTCAGGGCAAGGCGCATTGCCGAAGACAGTACGAATAGTACGGCGAGGCAATGCAACGCCGCCATGGACGTTTTCTCAGATGTGCCAGCTTAGACGGAGAAGGACGAACCGCAGCCGCAGGTGGAGGTTGCTGTCGGATTCTTGATCACGAACTGCGCGCCTTCCAGGTCATCCTTGTAGTCGATTTCCGCGCCGACCAGATACTGGTAGCTCATGGAATCGATCAACAGCTGGACGCCGTTCTTGACCATGGTGGTGTCATCTTCGTTGACGATTTCGTCGAACGTAAAGCCGTACTGGAAGCCGGAACAGCCGCCGCCCTGCACGAAGACGCGCAATTTCAGGTCGGGATTGCCTTCTTCTTCGATCAGCTGCGCGACTTTTTCAGCGGCGCTATCGGTAAAGATAATAGGGGAAGGGATCACATCTTGCATTTCAGCGACGGCATTCATATCAGGCACTCCTCAGAAAACATTCGGTCATTATAGACTGTTGGCGCAACTCTCGCTCTGCCAGCCCTCGCCTCCAGCCGCCACTGTTGTTCCGGATCACATTTCCGACACGGCCAGGTGCAGCACGGGGTCGGCGCTGTCGTGGCGACTGAGCTTGCCTTGCACCAAGGCGCCGCTGTGCATTTCCAGCACCTTGTAATAGACCTCTCCTACAATGCGGGCTTTTGGCTGGATTTCAAGCATTTCGGACACGTACACGGGGCCATTGATCTCGCCGCTGACGACCAGGCTGGAGCAGCGCACTTCGCCATCGATGCGCCCTGCCTCGCCCAGCACCACATAAGTGGGGTCGCCCGGCTCGCCCGTGACGTTGCCGCGCACATGGCCATCGATGCGCAAGCCGCCGCAAAACAGCAAATCGCCCTCGATCCGCGTGGAAGCGCCGATCAGGGTGTCGATGGGGTTTTTCGTGTTGCGCTCGAACATGAACGTCATCCTGTCGGTGTACGTGGCAGTCCAATTTAGCACAGGTCCGGCAAAAAGGTGCCGGACCCGCGCAAGCTTGGTGCCTATTTTTACGGCAGCAGGGCGATATGTTGCAAACCGGCCGTTTCTTTCAAGCCAAACATCAAGTTCATGCATTGCACGGCCTGGCCCGAAGCGCCCTTGACCAGGTTGTCCTGCACCACCAGCACGATGACGGTATTGCCGCCTTCGGGACGGTGCAAGGCCAGGCGCAGCATGTTCGAGCCGCGCGTGGAGCGGGTTTCCGGGTGCGAGCCGAACGGCATCACGTCGACGAAAGGCTCGTCCTTGTATTGCTCTTCGAACAAGGCTTGCAATTCTTCATTGCTGACGTCCTTGTTCAACTGCGCGTACAGGGTCGAATGCATGCCGCGAATCATCGGCACCAGGTGCGGCGTGAAGGTCAGCGCCACCTTGTCGTCCGTGAAACGCTGCAGCTGCGCCGTCGTTTCCGGCAAGTGGCGGTGACCGGCCACGCCATAGGCCTTGAAGCTGTCGCTGCTTTCCGAGAACAGGATGCCGATTTCCGCCTTGCGGCCGGCGCCGGACACGCCCGACTTGCAGTCGGCGATCAAGCCGCCCGCGTTGACCAGGCCCGCCTTCAGCAGCGGATAGAAGCCCAGCTGCATGGTGGTCGGGTAGCAGCCTGGATTGGCGATCAGCTTCGCCTGCTTGATGTCTTCACGGTTCAGTTCCGGCAAGCCGTACACGGCCTGCTCGATCAGCTCGGGTGCCGTGTGGGGAATCTTGTACCACTGCTCGAACTTGGCCTGGTCTTTCAGGCGGAAGTCGGCGGCCAGATCGATGACTTTCACGCCGGCGGCCAGCAGGGCTGGAGCTTGCGCCATCGCAACACCATGCGGGGTGGCAAAGAAGACCACATCGCATTGCGCCAGGTTCGCCTTGTCCGGCGAGGAAAACGCCAGTTTCACGTGGCCGCGCAGGGAAGGATACATGTCAGCAACGGGCAAGCCATCTTCCTTGCGCGAGGTAATCGCCGTCAACTCGACATCTGGATGGGTAGCCAGCAAGCGCAGCAACTCCACGCCCGTGTATCCAGTGCCGCCGACGATGCCAACTTTGATCATGTTCTTTCCTTGTGTATAGATTGCATAAAGATGAAGGGAAACGCTCCCCCTGCGGGTTTTCCGCGTATTTTACAGCGCAACGCAGAGTCACGCTGAAATGCAAAAAAGCCGCGGGACCGAAGTCCAGCGGCTTTTCGACCAGCACCCCGGAAGGCGCTGTAGCGTAGAAATTAACGCTTCGAGAATTGCTTTGCGCGACGTGCTTTGCGCAGACCAACTTTTTTACGCTCGACTTCACGTGCATCGCGGGTCACGAAGCCGGCTTTAGCCAGTTCCGGTTTCAGCGCTGCATCGTAGTCGATCAGAGCGCGGGTGATGCCGTGACGAACTGCACCAGCCTGGCCCGACTCACCGCCGCCATGGACGTTGACTTTGATGTCGAAACGCTCGACATTGCCGGTCAGTTCCAGAGGTTGACGGATGACCATCAGACCCGTTTCGCGCGAAAAGTATTCGTTTGCTGGTTTGCCGTTAACAACGATCAAGCCTGTGCCAACTTTGATAAAAACCCGAGCCACTGCACTTTTGCGACGGCCGGTTCCATAATTGTAATTACCGATCATGTCAGTTCCTTAGAGAACAAGTGCTTTAGGTTGCTGAGCAGCGTGCGGATGGGAACCTTCCGCGTACACTTTCAGCTTCTTGATCATTGCGTAGCCGAGTGGGCCTTTAGGCAGCATGCCCTTGACCGCTTTCTCAAGCGCGCGACCTGGAAAACGCTGTTGCATTTTCTGGAAGTTGGTTTCGTAGATGCCGCCTGGATAGCCAGAGTGACGGTAGTAAATTTTCTCAGTAGCTTTGGTACCGGTCACACGCAGTTTGCCTGCGTTGATGACGACGATGAAGTCGCCGGTATCGACGTGAGGAGTAAATTCTGGTTTGTGTTTGCCGCGCAGTCGGAGTGCCACTTCGCTGGCAACACGTCCGAGGACTTTGTCCGTCGCGTCAACCACGAACCAATCGCGCTGGACTTCATGTCCTTTAGCGGAAAATGTTTTCATGTTGACTTCCTAATAGATTACACGCTCAAATGGTGGTTCCGCCGATGTTGCTGTGCGGACTCTGCCTTATTTACTTTTCCTGAGCGAACGGAAAGCCGACAAGTATAAGCGGCTTTGCCCTGCCGCGTCAAGCCGCAATGCAGACCCGCTGCGGGCTGGCGGCCAGCACATGGACGGGCATTCCTCTATTACAATACAAAACGCTTACAATTTTCGGAGAGTACGATGGAATGCAAAGTCAGCTGGAATGGCCCGTCGGGCATGAGTTTTCGGGCAGAAACCGGTTCCGGCCACATGGTGAGCATGGATGGCGCGCCCGAAGGCGGCGGCCACAATCTGGCGCCACGCCCCATGGAAATGGTCTTGCTGGGCACGGGCGGCTGCACCGCCTATGACGTGGTGCTGATCCTGAAACGGGGCCGCGAAGCCGTCAATGGCTGCGAAGTAACCCTGAAGGCCGAACGCGCCGATACCGATCCGAAAGTGTTTACCAAGATCCACTTCCACTTCACCGTGCGGGGCAAGGCCCTGAAACCCACCGCAGTCGAACGGGCCGTGGCCTTGTCGCATGACAAATATTGCTCGGCGTCGATCATGCTGGCGAAAACTGCGGAAATTACACACTCGTTCGAGATTATTGAAGAGTAATTATTACCCCCAACAGCGAAATGCCGGGGTCGGACCCTGAGGGTCCGACCCCAGTTTTTGCGTCTGGGGTAAAGTAACGTTCACAAGTAATACGCGGTTTTCGTCATCACTTTCCCCATCAAGCCCATCAACGCCTTCACGGGCGCCGGGGTATCGATGGCGCCCAGTCGCTGGGCGGCGGCGCCGTGTTCCACCTCGTCGATGGCCATCTGCTTGACGATGGCGCGCGATTTGGCGTCCTGCGGGGGCAATTCCTGCAAATGGCTGGCCAGGTGCGCTTCCACCTGGCGTTCCGTTTCCACCACAAAACCCAGGCTGCGGCCGTCGCCCATGCGCGCGGCGATGGTGCCCAGCGCAAACGAACCCGCATACCACAGGGGATTGAGCAGGCTCAGACGCGAGCCCAGCTCCGTCAGGCGCTGCGCCGTCCAGGCCAGGTGGTCTTCTTCTTCGCGGCCCGCCTCGTCGAACTGGGCGCGGATGGCCGGGCTGTGCGCATAGCGCGCCTGCGAGTTGTACAAGGCTTGCGCGCAGACTTCGCCCACATGGTTGACGCGCATCAAGCCGGCGCTGTGGCGCTGTTCGGCCGGGCTCAGTTGCGCATCGGGCGCGTGCGCGGCCGGCGTGGGGCGCGAGGCCGAGGCCACGCCCGCGATCACGCGCAAGGCCTTGTCGGCGCCGACAATCAAACGATCCAGGGGGTCAAAATGGCGGTTCGCGGTCATCGTGGCTATGCTCATGAGTAGTAAAACATGAATTATAGGACGATCAGGGCCGGCCGTACCCACGCCGCGCGCAGGGCGAACGGGGCTTTATTGACTTGTGCGCGCTTTTTCCTGCTCGATCCAGTCCACCACGGGGCCGACGGCATCGAGGCCGGACAGGCTTTTCGCCACGCCCAGGTTCAATGAAATCAGGAAGGAAATGCTGTCGACGGGAATGTCCGGGCAGTACTCGGCAAACGCGGCGCGAAAACGCTCCGATTGCAAGACACGCAAGACTTTCTCGCCGCTCATGAATTGCAGCACGCTGGCGATGCTGTGCCCGCCGCCTATCGAGTGATAGATAAAACGGTTGTATTGCGCGTCGATCTGCTTGAAATCGAGGGTTTCTTCCGTCATCAGGCCGGCCAGGTAGTACAGGCCCAGGCTGACGCGGAAGAAACCGATGGCTTCGGCGCTGGTCATGCCGGCGCGGGCCACGGCCAATACCTTGTCCTGCATCGCCTGATCGATCGTTTGCATTGCGCTCTCCCGCGCCGTCCGCCGGCGCCCACCGGGCCAGCTTGCATGAAGATGCTGTTTTTTTCAATAGACCAAACGATATTTCCACCTTGCAAGTTACATTTTTTGCATGCTACTCTTGTTTCTTCACCGTTGAATGGATGAAGCACATGATAGAGGTCAAGCACCTGGCAAAACGTTTCCGCATGCCGCCCCACAAGGGCAAGGGCGTGCACGTCAGCGATCCGCGCGAACACGAGGGCTGGTTTCATGCCGTGCGCGACGTCAGTTTCAGCTGCGCGCCCGGCGAAGTGCTGGGTCTGCTGGGTCCGAATGGCGCCGGCAAGACGACCACCCTGCGCCTGCTGTCGACGGCTTTGCAGGCGGACGCGGGCAGCGCCCTCGTCAACGGCGTCGACGTGCTGCAGCAACCGCTGGTGGCGCGCCAAAGCATCGGTTTCCTGTCCGGCTCGACAGGCTTGTATGGCCGCCTGACGGCGCGCGAGAACGTGGAATACTTTGGCCGCCTGCACGGCATGCCGGCCGACAAGCTGAAACGCCGCTGCGACGAGCTGTTTTCCCTGCTGCAGATGGAGGAATACGGCGGCAAACGGGCCGATCAGTTGTCGACGGGCATGAAACAGAAGTGTGCGATCGCCCGCACCGTCGTGCACGAGCCGCAGGTGGTCATCCTCGACGAGCCGACGACGGGTCTGGACGTGATGTCGGCCAAGATCCTGCTCGACTTCATCGCCAGCTACAAGGCGCTGCGCGTGCCGCTGATCTTTTCCACGCACCACCTGCACGAGGTGGAAAAGCTGTGCGACCGCGTCTGCATCATCAACCGCGGCACCACCGCCTTCAACGGCACCGTCGACGAACTGCGCCACCTGGGCGGCAGCGCGGACTTGTACGACGCCTTCGTCAGCGTCATCAACCGGGGAACCTGAGCCATGTGGACCATTTATCTGAAAGAGTTGCTGGAGCTCACGCGCGACCGCAAGACGCTGATCTTCACCATTCTGATCCCCATCTTTGCCATGCCGCTGATCTTTGGCGGCTTTGCCTATGTCTCGAACAATATGTTCAAGAACGCCAAGACGGCGGAAATGCGCTACGCCCTGTTCGGCAAGGACCATTCGCCGGGCTTGAGCACGCGTTTTGCCCAGCAGCACAACCTGCGCGAAGTGCCGCTGGCCAGCGAGGGGGAGATCCGCCGCGCCATCGGCGACGACACCATCAAGTTTGCCGTCGTCATCCCGCCCCGCTTTGAAGAGGCGCTGCAGCAACGGCAACAGGCCAAGGTGGTACTGCACTACAACAGCGCCAGCACGGTCGACGTGACCCAGCAGCGGGTGCGCGACATCGTCGACACCTATAACGCCAGCCTGCGCGAAGGGGCGCTGTCGGCCCTGAACCTGAGTCCGGCCCAGCTGGCCTTTGCCCTCAATCCCATCGTGCTCGACAAGCAATCGACGGCCAACGAGCGCGAGCAGATGGGCGCCATCGTCGGCGGCATGCTGCCGTATCTGCTGCTGATGGTGTGCCTGACGGCGGCCATGTACCCGGCCATCGACCTGGGCGCCGGCGAAAAGGAACGGGGCACGCTGGAAACCCTGCTGCTGGCACCCGTGCCGCGCAGCGCCATCGTACTGGCCAAATTCCTCGTGCTGTTTACCGTCGGCATGACCTCGGCCGTGCTGATGGTGGGCAGCATGGGCGCCCTGCTGGCCATCTTCGGCAGTTCGCTGGAAGGCAACATGGCCGTCATGGTGCGCAGCATCGGCTTGCCCGACCTGGCCATGGTGACCCTGATGCTGGTGCCGACGGCCGCCATCTTCGCCTCGCTGCTGCTGTCGATCTCGATCTACGCGAAAAGCTACAAGGAAGCGGCCGGCATGATCACGCCATTGATGCTGTTCGTCATCCTGCCCACCGTGGCGGCCATGCTGCCCGGCGTCGAACTGAACTGGATGTGGGCCATGGTGCCGCTGACCAACGTGTCGCTGGCCATGAAGGAACTCGTGAAAGGCACCATGGATTACCGCATGTTCGGCGTCATCCTGGCCTCGACCACGGTCATCGCTGGCGCGCTGCTGATGCTGTGCCGCTGGTGGTTTAACCGGGAATCGGTATTGTTCCGCAACTGATACTCGCAGGACGCGCCGGAAACAGCACCTCCGGCGCGCCGTCCACTCCCGCCAATTGCACTCTGGCCACGCGAAAATGCCGTGTATCGCATGCAACTGCCCAGTACGTCTTAAATTCAATACAATGCCAGCATACAGAAGCCCTGCACCATCGGGCTGCAACGCATGAGTCAGGAGTTGTATGGAATTGCAGATTCGCAAATTGTCGAAAACCTACGCGAATGGCGTGGTAGCGCTGGATAACGTGTCGCTGACGATACCGCCCGGGATGTTCGGCTTGCTGGGCCCGAACGGCGCCGGCAAGTCGACCCTGATGCGCACCCTGGCCACCCTGCAGGAATGCGATTCCGGCTCCATCTTCTTCGGCGACTACGACGTGCTCGACGACAAAGACGAGATCCGCCGCATGCTGGGCTACCTGCCGCAAGACTTCGGCCTGTACCCGAAAGTGACGGCCTACGAGCTGCTCGACCACTTCGCCACCTTGAAAGGGCTGTCGCAGCGGGCGCGCCGGCGCGAAGTCGTCGATGGCCTGTTGCAGCAAACCAATTTGTTCGACGTGCGCCACCAGCGCCTGGGCAGCTTTTCCGGCGGCATGCGCCAGCGCTTCGGCATCGCGCAAGCCCTGCTGGGCGACCCGAAACTGATCATCGTCGACGAGCCGACGGCCGGCCTCGACCCGCAGGAGAGAGTCCGCTTCCATAATCTGCTGTCCGACATCGGCGAAGACAAGACGGTGATCCTGTCAACCCATATCGTCTCCGACGTGGCCGACCTGTGCGCCAACATGGCCATCATCAACAAGGGACATTTGCTGCTGTGTGGCAAGACCCAGGAACTGATCGACGAAGTCAGCTGCAAAATCTGGGCGCGTTTTGTCGAAAAGAAAGAACTGGCCAGCTTCCAGCAGCGCCACGCCGTCATTTCCACGCGCCTGCTGTCGGGCCGTACCCTGATCCACGTCTACAGCGACGACGACCCGGGCGACGGCTTCGAGGAAGCCATCGGCGACCTGGAAGACCTGTATTTCGCCACCATTGCCGGGCGCCACCGCGTCGCCCCGCAGTGCGACTGAGGGGGCGGCCATGTTTGCCATCGCCCGCTTTGAAGCGCGACAGCGGCTCAAACTGCTGTCCACCTGGGTGTATTTCGCCATGTTTTTGGCGCTGGCCATGCTGTGGATGGCGGCCGCCGGCGGCGTCTTCAAGGAAGCGAGCATCAGTTTCGGCGGCAAGTTCCTGATCAACGCGCCCCGCTCGCTGGCGTTCACGTGCAGCCTGCTGGGCTGCTTCGGCGCCGTGGTGGTGGCCGCCATGATGGGCCGCTCGGTGCAGCAGGATTTCGAGTACGGCATGCAGCATTTCTTCTTCAGCGCGCCGATCAAGAAATACCAGTACGTGTTCGGCCGCTTCCTCGGCGCCTGGCTGGTGCTGGCCGTGGTGTTTTCCAGCATCGTCATCGGCGCCTGGCTGGGCGCCTGGCTGCCCGGCATCGATCCCGAACGGCTGGGGCCGCAACGGGCGCTGGCCTACCTGATGCCCTACGTCTTTACCCTGCTGCCGAACCTGTTCATCTTCGGCGCCATCTTCTTCGTCATCGCGGCCCTGACGCGGCGCATGCTGCCCGTGTACATCAGCTCGGTAGTCATGCTGATCGGCTACCTGGTGGCGCCGTCGCTGGCGCGCGACCTCGACTACAAGACCCTGGCCGCCCTGATCGACCCGTTCGGCACGACGGCGCTGATACGCCTGACGGAATACTGGCCGAACGCGGAGCGCAACACGCGCCTGGTGACGCTGGAAGGCGTGTACCTGCTGAACCGCGCCATCTGGTCCGGCTTCGCCCTCGTGGCCTTGCTGCTCGGCTACTGGCGCTTCCAGTTCCATGCGACGACGGACGCGGGCGCCACCCGGCGCCGCAGCGACGGCGAGGCGCCGCAGCGCCTGTCGAACGCTTCGCTGTCCACGCAGGAAACACCGGACTTCGCGCAGCGCAACCTGGCTACCCTGCTCCTCAAGATGAGCTGGCTGAACCTGCGCGAAACCATCAAGAACATTTATTTTGTCGTCATCGTGCTGGCCGGCGTGCTGACCATGTATGCGGGCGCGCTGGACATGGGCTCCATCTACGGCACGAACACGTATCCCGTGACGGAAAAGGTGCTGGACATGGTCAGCGCCTCGTTCGCCCTGTTCATGCTGATCATTACCACCTTCTATGCGGGCGAACTGGTGTGGCGCGAACGCGAGGCGGGCACGTATCTGATGCTCGACGCCCTGCCCGTGCCGAACTGGCTGCCCCTGCTGTCGAAACTGTTCGCCCTGATCGGCCTGCAAGCCTTGCTGAGCCTGATCATCATGCTGTGCGGCATGTCGATCCAGGTCTTCAAGGGCTATTACCGCCTCGATCCGGGCCTGTACGTGGAATCGCTGTTCCTGTCGCACCTGCCCTACTATGCGCTGATCGCGGTGCTGGCCATTTTCTTGCAGGTATTGATCAATCACAAGTACCTGGCGTATTTCGCCATGATTTTGTACCACATCGCCAGCGTCAGCTTTGCCTCGCTGGGCCTGGGCGACCCGCTGCTGCTGTACGGCAGCACGCCTGACTTCGTGTATTCGGCCATGAACGGCGCCGGCCACTATGTGTTGCGCGAGCGCTGGTACTTGCTGTACTGGAGCGGCGCGGCCGTCATGCTGACGGTGCTGTCACTGCTGTTCTGGCCCCGCGGCGCGCAGGACAGCTGGCGCATCCGCCTGCGCCTGGCGCGCCACGGCCTGACGCAGGGCGTGCTGGCCAGCTTTGCCGGCGGTGCCGTGATGTTCCTCGGCGCTGGCGCCGTGCTGTTCTACGTCTTCCATGTGGCCAACGACTACAAGTCCGACTATGCGCGCGACGCGGACCGCGCCAGTATCGAGCGCCAGTACCGCAAGTTTGCCGCCACGCCGCAGCCGCGCATCACCGACGTGAAACTCGACGTGGCCATCTACCCGGCGCAGCGCACCCTGGCCGTTACGGGCCGCTACATGCTGCAAAACAAGACCAGCCTGCCGATCAGCCACATTTTTGTGCAGCAAGACCCGACGGCTACCATGCGCCTGCGTTTCGATGCGCGCGTGCATCCCGGCCTCGATGACGGCAAGCTGGGCTTCTATAGCTACCGCCTGGCCGCGCCGCTGGCGCCGGGCGCCACCCTGGGCCTCGATTTCGACATCCGCTATGCGCCGCGCGGCATCTTCGGCCTGGGCCAGGACACGCCCGTGGTGGCCAACGGCACCTTCTTCACGAATGCCGTGCTGCCGCACATCGGCTACCAGCCGCAGCTGGAGCTGACGGATCCGCGCGACCGCAAGAAACACGGCTTGCCCGCGCGCGAACGGGCCTTGCCGCGCGACGATGCGAAGGGACTGGCCGACAACTACGTCAGCAACGACGCCGACCGCATCCGTTTTGATGCCACCGTCAGCACCGTGGACGGCCAGACGGCCATCGCGCCGGGCATGCTGGACAACGACTGGATCGCCAAGGGCCGCCATTACTTCCATTACACGATGGACCAGCCGATCCTGAACTTCTACTCGTTCCAGTCGGCCCGCTACGCCGTCAGGCACGAGCGCTGGCAAGACGTGGCCATCGACGTGTATTACCACCCGGGCCATGAGTACAACCTCGATCGTTTCGTGCGCGGCAGCAAGGAAGCGCTCGAGTACTACACGAAGAACTTCGGCCCCTACCAGCACAAGGTCTTGCGCATCGTCGAGTTCCCCCGCTATGCCACGTTTGCGCAATCGTTCCCGAACACGATTCCATACTCGGAAGGCCTGGGCTTCATCGCCAGGGTGGACGACAAGAATCCGAAAGACCTCGATTATCCGTTCTACGTCACGGCGCATGAAGTGGCGCACCAGTGGTGGGCGCATCAATTGGTGGGCGGCAATACGCGGGGCGCCACCGTGCTCAGCGAAACCCTGGCCGAATACTCTGCCCTGATGGTAATGAAGAAAACCGCGGGGCCGGCCAAGATGCGCCGCTTCCTGCGCTATGACCTGAATCAATACCTGATGGGACGCAGCGAAGAGCGCAAGAAGGAACTGCCGCTGGCCGAGAATGAAAACCAGACTTACATCCATTACAACAAGGGCAGCCTGGCCATGTACTTGCTGCAGGACATGATCGGCGAAGACAAGGTCAACGGCGTGCTGCGCGAGCTGCTCAAGACCTACGGCCAGAAAGGCCCGCCGTATGCGAGCGTGACGGCGCTGATAACCGGCTTGCGCCAGGTCACGCCGCCCGAGCAGGCTTACCTGATCGACGACCTGTTCGAGAAAATCGTGCTGTTCGACAACCGCGCCCTGTCGGCCACGGCCGTCAAACGCAGCGACGGCAAGTACGCCGTCACCATCAAGGTACAGGCAAGCAAATTGACGGCCGGCGAACAGGGCGAGGAACACGATGCGCCTCTGCACGACTGGATCGAGATCGGCGTCGATGACGCGAATGGCCATCCGCTGCTGCGCGAACGCCAGCGCATGGCGGCGCGCGAAGCGAGCTACACCGTCATCGTCGGCAGCCGGCCCGGCAAGGCGGGCATCGATCCCGACAACAAGTTGATCGACCGCAAGCCGGACGACAATATGGTCAACGTCGAACTCGACGAACCATGACGAAAAATGGCCACCCTGAACAGGTGGCCATTTTTTTGTGTCACACGGGAATCAGGCTGCGGCGCAGCGCGTCACCAGGCTCAGGCTGATGCCCATTTCCGTCAGATGCTGCATGTCGGCCAGGGTGAGGTCGAGCGGCGCGTCGACCGTGTCGTCGCCGCTCAGTTCCAGTTGAAGCTCGGCAACTATGCGCGGCATGGTGAAGCTGACGCCGCGCGAGCGGCATTCAGCCAGGTAGCTGCGTATGCGCGAGGGCAACACTTGCGACTTGGGCGCTTGCGCGATCAGTACTTCGAAGCCGGAATCGAGATGCACGCGGCCCGCCGCGCCCTTCGCCTCGCCCTTGCGCCATTGCCGTTCCGGATCCGTGGGCAAGACTTCGAGAATGGATTTGAGCGTGGGGTCGTCCCCATGCACCGACAGCTTCGCCATATTCATATTGCAAGACTTTCTAGTCAGGACGCCGCCAGGAAGACGGCGCGATCATCAGACCGACAAGTCTACGCATGGAAGGCAAATATGTCCATACGGCAATATTTGGCATCCAGCTCTAATAAACGCTCATTTGTGCTGCATCAAACAGGCGGAACAAGCTTGTTCCGCCTGCCACACACCATTACAGTGCCGCGCCGCGCGCCTGCAAGGCGGCCCGCACGCCGGCGCCGTAGGCGGGGTCGGCCTGGTCGAAGTGACCGAGCTGACGCTGCAAGGTTTCCGCACGTACCTGGCTCAACGGTCCTGCCAGGTTGTCGAACAGGTTTTGCTGCGCCTGTACCGACATCAGGCGGAACAGATTGCCGGCCTGCGTGTAATCGTCTTCCACGCCGCGCCCATCGTAGCGCGCCGCGCCGCCGTCCAGCGCCAGCGCCGGCTCGCCATGGCCCAGCCCTTGCGGCGCGCTGCCTGCCGCCGCCACGTTCGCGTAGTTCTGCGCCGAACTGCCATTGTGGATGGCCATGCCGCCGTCGCGCTGCTGGTTGTGGAAGGGGCAGCGGGCCGCATTCACGGGCAGATGCTGGTGGTTCGTGCCGACGCGGTACAGCTGGGCGTCGTGGTAGGCGAACAGCCGGCCTTGCAGCATCTTGTCCGGCGAGTACCCCATGCCCGGCACGGCGTTGGCCGGCGAAAAGGCCGCTTGCTCGACTTCCGCGTGGTAATTGTCCGGGTTGCGGTTCAGCTCAAAAATACCGACCGGCAACAGCGGGAAGTCCCCATGCGGCCACACTTTCGTCAGGTCGAACGGATTCCAGCCCGTGCGCTGTTCCCATGCATCGAGTTGCTCCTGCGTCGCCACCTGCAGCTTGACTTCCCACTGGGGGAAATCGCCGCGCGCGATGGCGCCGAACAGGTCGCGCTGGGCGTAGTCGGGATCGGCCCCGGCCAGGCGGCCCGCTTCCGCCGCAGGTAAATTTTTGATGCCCTGGCGCGTCTTGAAGTGCCATTTCACGTACACGCGCTGGCCGTCGGCATTGATCAGGCTATACGTGTGGCTGCCGAAGCCATCCATGTGGCGGTAGCCGTCCGGCGTACCGCGGTCCGAGAACAGCATGGTGACCTGGTGCAAGCTTTCCGGCGCATGGCTCCAGAAGTCGAACATCATCTCGGCCGATTTCAGATTGCTTTGCGGATCGCGCTTTTGCGTATGGACAAAATCGGGGAACTTGATCGGGTCCTTGATGAAGAACATCGGCGTGTTGTTGCCGACCAGATCCCAGTTGCCCTCTTCCGTATAAAAACGCACGGCGAAGCCGCGCGGGTCGCGTTCCGTGTCGGCACTGCCGCGTTCGCCGCCGACGGTGGAGAAACGGGCGAAGGTGGCCGTCTGCTTGCCCACTTCGGCAAACAATTTGGCCTTGGTGTAGCGCGAAATGTCGTGCGTGACGGTAAAGGTGCCGTAGGCGCCCGAGCCTTTCGCGTGCACGACGCGCTCGGGGATGCGCTCGCGGTTGAAATGCTGGAGTTTTTCGATCAGGTGGAAGTCTTGCAGCAGCAGGGGGCCGCGGGGGCCGGCGCTGATGGAATTCTGGTTGTCGGCGACGGGGATGCCCGAGGCGGTACTGAATGGCGGCTGTTGACTCATGGCTGCTTTTCCTTCGTTGTTGACTAATGAAACCAGTGTAACGAGGTCAACAACAAAGGAAAAGCTAATTGATTTTATCGATCCGATAGTTATTTACAATACGCAACCGTGGGCGTCGCACACGCCACCGAGCTGTGCCTGCAACTTCGCCGGCTGGCCCAGGAAGCCGCCGATATCGATCACGGATAGCTTGCCGCTGCCATCGTCGAGCACGAACGTGGGAAAGCCCTGGCCGCCCACCTGTGCCAGCAAGGCGCGGCTGGCGTCGATGTGCCGCTGCGTGGCGGCGCCCGCCTGCCGCGCATATTCCCCCCCGAATGCGGCCCCGTCCATGCCCAGCTCTTGCGCCAAGGTCACCAGCACGGGCAGGTCGGCGATGCGCAAGCCGTCCACGTAATGGGCGCGCTGCACGCGCTGCAGCATGTCCAGGCCCTTGCCGGCCAGCGATTCAGCCGCCAGGATGGCCGTGATCGGCGGCTCGGAATCCATCATGGCCGTGGTGTCGTTCAGCAAGCCGTTGATATAGGCGTCGCCGAAGGGCTGGCCCGACAATTGCTCGATGCGCCGGTCATGCGGCAGCACATAGCCGCGCCAGGCGGGCGTGATCTGGCGGCGATTGCTGCCCGTCATCATGCCGCCGCCGTGGAAGGCCACCGCCAGGCCCGGCACGGCGCGCGCCGCCTCGACCAGCGGCGCGGCGCCGTAGCACCAGCCGCACAGGGGATCGAAAATGTAGTGCAGTGTGGGCATGCCGGCCTTGCCGCTTACCATTGCATTTCGCCTTTTGCCACTTTGGCGCTGGTCTCCAAAGCACCATCCAGGCCCAGCTGCGGATAGCGCGTTTTCATCGCTTCGATCAGGGCGGCGGAATTGGCAGCCTTGGCCGTTTCCGCTTCGAACGTCACCAGGTAGTCGCGCGTAAAGCCGATGCTGTCGGGCGTCAGGGGCGAACCCACCTTGAAGTGGCCGGGCACGACGGTGACAGGTTTCAGGGCGGCGATGCCATCGAGCGTCTTGAGCCAGTCCTGGCGCGATTGCACGCTTTGCGTATCGGCCGTCCACACGTGCAAGTTGCCAAACAGCACCACGCCGCCGACGACGGCCTTGATCGACGGAATCCACACATAGGTGCGCGCTGGCGTCGGGCCGGCGATGTCCAGCGACTGGCCTTCCAGGCTGATGCGCTTGCCCTTCAAGGCTTCGGGGATGACGATGGCGTGCGGCGCATTGTCCTTCAAAATCGGGCCCCAGTAGGCGACCTTGGCGTCAGCCTTGCGGCGGATTTCCGCGACGGTTTCCGGCGTGGCAACGATTTTCGCCTGCGGGAACGCTGCCTTGATCACGTCGAGGCCGAAGTAAAAATCGGGATCGCTGTGGCTGATATAGACCGTCGTCAGTTTCTTGCCGCTGGCGCGGATCTTTTCCACCAGTTTTTGCGCTTCGGCGCGCGAAAACTGCGCATCGATCAGCACGGCGTCATGCTTGCCCGCAACCAGCACGGAAGCGACGGGGAAGATGGCCGCTTCGCCTGGGTTGAATACTTCCAGGCTCAGGGGAGCGCTGGCGGCGGCCGAGGCGGCGCCGGCGGCAAACAGGGTGGAAACAAGAACGCTGCTGATGGATTTGGAGAACATGATCTGCCTTCACAAGATGATTGGGATGAGGGCATCTTACGTTGCTTTATTCGGTAGAAAAACCCGTTAAAACGCAATTGTTTGTTGCTTATTTCGATTTAATAAGACACTGGCAAGCACGCCGCCGTGCGCACCGGCGTGGCCAAATGTGTCACAGCGTCATGATGGTGTCACATTGCATTGTTATCTTGCCAGCTCTTTCAAACCTAGCCGGATGAACCACATGACACGCAGAAAAATTTCCGTCGCTGGCTGCAGCGTCGCCATCACCCTGATGCTGGCCGCCTGCGGCAGCGATGCCAAAAAAGAAGAGGTAGTGGCTGAAGCGCCGCCGAAAAACGTCATCTTCTTCCTCGGCGATGGCATGGGCCTGACCACCATGACGGCCGCGCGCATCTATTCGGTGGGCGAAGAAGGTGCGCTGACCATGGACACCTTGCCGGAAACGGCCTTCGTGAAAACGTTCTCGAACGACGCGCAAGTGACGGACAGCGCGCCATCGATGGCCGCCTACATGACCGGCGTCAAGATGAACAATGAAGTCATCTCGATGTCGGCCAACACGCTCGCCATCGACCCGGGCACGGATGCGAACGGCAACAAGCTGGTCAACAAATGCGGCACCGGCAACGGCACGCCCGCCACCACCCTGCTGGAACTGGCCAAGGCCAAGGGCTTTGCCGCCGGCGTCGTCAGCACGGCGCGCGTGACGCACGCCACGCCGGCCGCGACCTATTCGCACATCTGCCACCGCGACCTGGAAAATGATATCGCCGCCGCCCTGGTACCGGGCGGCACGGGCTACAACAGCGCGCTGGGCACCACCGGCCTGGAAGTGGTCCTCGGTGGCGGCGCGCAATTCTTCAAGCCGTTCAAGGATGGCGGCAAGCGTTCCGACGGCCGCGACCTGGTCGCCGAACTGAAAGCGAAGAGCTACACGGTGGCCAACACGGGCGCCGACTTCACGGCCGTCGATGCGGCCAAGACGGAGCGTTTGTTCGGCGTGTTCACGTCCAGCCACATGAGCTACGACCTGGACCGCGACGCAAGCAAGGAACCGAGCCTGGCGGAAATGACCACCAAGGCCATGGACGTGCTGGCCAAGAACAAGAAGGGTTACTTCCTGATGGTCGAAGGCGGCCGCATCGACCATGCGCTGCACGAAACGACGGCCAAGAAAGCGCTGCAAGATACGGTCGCTTTCGACAACGCCATCAAGGCCGCCATCGAGAAAGCCAAGCTGACCGACCCGACCCTGGCCAATACCCTGATCGTCGTCACGGCCGACCATGACCACACCCTGGTGCTGAACGGCTACGCCAAGCGCACGGGCAAGACGGCTGCCGGCAACCCTGGCGTGCTGGGCGTGGTGAAAAACTACGTCACCGGCGCGGTCGAGAAAGACCTCGATGGCGCACCGTACTCGATCATCGGCTTCGGCAATGGCGAAAACCGCACCCAATCGAGCCGCGCCGCCATGGCCAGCCTCGATGAAACCGTCACCAGCGCCAATATGTACCATCAGGAAGCGGTGATCCGCACTGCGATCGGCAATGAAACCCACGGCGGCACCGACGTCTTCCTGGGCGCCATCGGCAAGGGTTCGGAAACCTTCCTGGGCACCATCGACAACACCAAAGTATTCGGCCTGGTCAAGACCGCCGGCGGTCTGTAATCCCAAGAGACAAGAATTGGACAAGCACATGAAACTCGCATTGAAACCCGCCCTGAAACTCTCCCTGCTGACCACGCTCGTGGCCGCCAGCGTTGCCAGCGCCTACGCCGCCGACGCCAAGAACGTCATCTTCTTCCTCGGCGACGGCATGGGCCCGTCCGTCGTGACGGCGGCGCGCATCTACCAGTACAAGGAAGAAGGCAGCCTGACGATGGATACGCTGGAACGCACGGCGCGCATCAAGACGTACTCGCACGATGCGCAAACGACGGACAGCGCGCCATCGATGGCCGCCTACATGACCGGCGTCAAGATGAACAATGAAGTCATCTCGATGGCGCAGGACACGATCGCCAAAGAGCCCGGCCGCGACGCCAACGGCAACCTGGGCGTGGACAACTGCCCGGCCACCGACAAGAGCGTGCCGACCATCCTGGAACTGGCGAAAGCCAAGGGCAAGGCCGTGGGCGCCATCACCACCACGGAACTGACGCACGCCACGCCGGCGACGACTTTCTCGCACATCTGCAACCGCAATGCGCAATACGCGATCGCTGCACAAACGGTACCGGGCGGCACGGGCTACAACGCGGCCTTGGGCGATGGCGTCGACGTGCTGATGGGTGGCGGCCGCAACCACTTTACGCCTTGGTCGGCCAGCAACAAGTATGGCCGCGCCGATGGCCGCAACCTGTTGACGGAATTGGCCGCCAAGGGCTACACCGTGGCCGCCAACAAGGCGGAAATGGCGGCGGCGCAGAGCGGCAAGAAATTCATCGGCCTGTACAGCACCCGCAGCCACCTCGAATATGAACTGGACCGCACGGCCACGCCGCCGCTGGGCGAAGGCGCGACCCAGCCTAGCCTGTCGGAAATGACGCTGAAAGCCATCGACTTGCTGTCGAAAAACGCGAACGGCTACTTCCTGATGGTCGAAGGCGGCCGCATCGACCACGCCTTGCATGGTACCAATGCCAAGCGCGCGCTGACGGATACCATCGCCTTCGACGACGCCATCAAGGCCGCCATCGACAAGATCAAGGAAACCGATCCCAAGCTGGAAAATACCCTGATCGTCGTCACGGCCGACCATGACCACACCCTGGCGTTCAACGGCTACGGCAAGCGCGGCAACCATATCCTCGACATCAACCGCGGCTACAAGGATAACCAGCCAAGCAAGGATGCGGACGGCAATACCTACACCACCCTGGTGTTCGGCAATGGCCCGAACCGCCCTGCCCTGCGCAGCAACGTCGACAGCGCCACGGCCCTGAAAGACAATTACCTGCAAGAAACAGGCGTGCGCCTGTCCAGCGAAACCCACGGCGGCGGCGACGTCAAGCTGCTGGCCACGGGCGCCGGCGCCAAGGCTTTCAAGGGCACCCTGGACAACACCAAGGTGTTTGACTTGCTGAAGGCGGCCTTCGGCTTCTGATCCACATCAACACGGCAACCCCACCGGGGCGGATGGCAATCTTGCCTTCCGCCCCTCTGCACGTAAAGGCAACACCATGAAACCGACCCTGATCGCCATCCTCCTCGCCGCCGGCTTTGCGGGTACCGCGCAAGCGGCCGCCCCTGCCGACCTGGACCTGGGCATCACCTACTACAGCCGCGTGCTGACGCCGGAAGGCGTGACGCGCGAAAGCCGCTACGAAGAAAAGATGCTGCGCCGCCCCGGCCACGTGTGGGTCGAGCGCGTGCTGGCACCGGCGACGGACGCGCATGCCGGGCACAAGCATGGCGAAAACACCAAGGTGGCCCTGAAAGCCACGCAGCATGACCACAAGCACTTCAATCCCGTGCTGATACCGCGTCACGTGATGCTGGAAAAGAACACCGTGCGCGTGGAATACATCGATGCGCACGACAAGATCGTCGTCTCGATTCCGAAGGCCGAATACGAAAACGTCAATTTCGACGGTTCCTGGGAAAACAGTTTTTATCTGCTCGACCCGAAACTGGTGGCCGCCATGCCCCTGTCGAAGCAGGCATCGAACGTGACGGGCGCGCGCTGGCGCGAAGTGGAAAAGAATGGCGTGTTCCAGCGCATCCTGTGGGATGAGCAAAAACAGATTCCCCTGATCATCGAAAGCGGCGACCGCGCCAACACTTTTTATCGCCGGGTCGACGTCAAGCTGCAGCCGACCGTCAGCAAGGCGCAGCCGTGGGCGAATTTGCAGCATTACGCGCAGCGCGAATACTCGGACTACCTGGACTAAGCTTGACCACCCCATGCCCGCTCGCTAGTATCTGAACAGAGTATTCCACAGGGAGCGCGGCATGGATGAACAATTCGAGAATGGTTTGCGCATGCGCAAACAAGTGATGGGCGACGCCTTTGTCGAGCGCGCCTTTGCCCAGGTCGACGCCTTCACGGCGCCCTTGCAGGACTTCGTCACGCGCAACGCCTGGGGCACGACCTGGTGCCGCGATGGCCTGGATTTAAAGACGCGCAGCCTGGCGACGATCGCCATGCTGACGGCCCTGGGCCGCGCCCAGGAGCTGCGCGGCCACGTGCGCGGCGCCGTCAACAATGGCGCTTCCATGCAGGAAATCCAGGAAGTGCTGCTGCACGCGGCCGTGTATTGCGGCATGCCGCTGGCCATCGACGCCTTCCGCTCGGCGCATGACGTGCTGCGGGAAATGGGCCTGGTGGCGCCGGCCGCGCCGCCAGCCTGACCATTGCTCCATCAAATCGGGACGTAAAAAAGCCAGGGAAATCCCTGGCTTTTTTCTGGCTGGCGCCGGATTACTCGGCCGCTGCCGCCTTCTTCGCCGGCGCCTTCTTGGCGGCCGGCTTTTTCACGGCCGTGGCCTTCTTCGCCGGCGCCTTCTTCACGGCAGCCTTCTTGACGGCCGTCTTCTTCACTGGCGCCGCGCCTTCTTCGCCGTCGGCCTCGGCGGCTGCCGCCTTCGCTTTGGCGCCCGGCTTGGCCTTGCGCTCTTCAAACTCGAAGCTCACCTTGCCATCCTTGCCCCGTACGAGGAAAGCCTTGAATGGACGGCGCGTGCGCTGCGACACAAAGCCCGGCAACAAGTCCGTCTTGCCATCGTTGAGCAATTTTGCCATTTGTTCCGGCAAGATTTCCTGTTGCAAGATGATGCGGCCGCTGCGGAAATCGCACGTCTTCGGCTTGGCAACGCTGTGTTCACACACATAGGCCAGGCCCATTTCATACACGCCGGCATTGCACTTGGGGCAAGGTCCGACGGGCGTCTGGCCCGTGAAATCGACGCCTTCGCCATCTTCGCTCTCGTCGTTCTGGCCGAAATCGAATTCCAGCTTGAAATTTTTGATTTCTTCATCTCGCACGATGCGCAGGATGGCGGCGAACGGACGGCCCATCTTCGAGCGGAAGCCTTGCAGCGGGCCGATGGTACGGTCCTTCAGCAATTGCTCCACTTCGGCGATTTCGAACTGGCGCGAACCCGGTGTCTTGCTCATCGAGAATTCGCACTTGGTGCAGGCGAAACGGCGATAGTTTTCCTTCACCACGCCGCCGCAATTCGGGCATGGCGTTTCCAGGGTCGCGTAGTCGCCGGGAATCGTATCGTTATCGTATTCCTTGGCGCGCTTGACGATGATTTGCGTCATCTGCGCGATTTCACGCATGAATTCTTCGCGCGAAATCTTGCCTTTTTCCATCTGCGACAGCTTGTATTCCCACTCGCCCGTCAGCTCCGGCGCCGTCAATTCATTGACGCCCAGGCCTTTGAGCAAAGTCATCAGCTGCGACGCCTTGGCCGTCGGAATCAGTTCGCGGCCTTCGCGGATCAGGTAGCGTTCCGTCAGCAAGCCCTCGATGGTGGCCGCGCGCGTGGCCGGGGTGCCAAGACCCTTGCCGGCCATCGCATCGCGCAGCTCGTCGTCGTCGATCAGCTTGCCGGCGCCTTCCATGGCCGACAGCAAGGTCGCTTCCGTGAAGCGCGCGGGCGGTTTCGTCACCAGGCCGTTGGCGCTGACGCTTTCCGTCTGCACTTTCTCGCCCTTGGCGACGGGCACCAGGTTGCCGTTGCCATTGCTTTCCTTGTCCGCGTCCGTCGACGCTTCCTTGCCGTAGATGGCCAGCCAGCCCGGATTGGTCATGACCTTGCCTTCAGTCTTGAACTGATGGCCGGACACTTCCGTGTAGCGCGTGGTGACCTGGAATTCCGCAGGCGGGAAGAACACGGCCATGAAGCGGCGTGTGACCAGGTCGTACAGCTTCTGTTCCGGCTCGGACAGGTTTTTCGGCGCGATCGTCGTCGGGATGATGGCGAAGTGATCCGAGATCTTCGTGTTGTCGAAGATGCGCTTGTTCGGCTTGACCCAGCCCTTGTCGATGATCTGCTTGGCGAACTGGTGGTAGTTGCTGTTTTCCTTGACCGTTTCCAGCGCCTGCAGCACGGTCGGCATGTAGTCTTCCGGCAGGTGGCGCGAATCGGTACGCGGATACGTCAATACCTTGTGCTTTTCGTACAGTGCCTGGGCCAGGCCCAGCGTGTTCTTGGCCGAGAAGCCGAAACGCGAGTTCGCTTCGCGCTGCAGGCTGGTCAGGTCGAACAGGCCCGGCGCCATCGAGGTGGTCGGTTTCGATTCTTCCGTGACGATGCCTTGGCGGCCGCGGCAAGCGGTGGCGATCGAGTCGGCAGCCGTCTTGCTCCACAGGCGCTCGGCGCGCTTCTCGGGGTCGTTCTCGTCCTTCTTGAACTTCGTGTCGAGCCAGCGGCCTTCATAGATGCCGGCCGCGCAGACGAATTCGGCGCGCACTTCCCAGAAGTCGCGCGGCACGAATTTTTTAATTTTATCTTCGCGTTCGACGACGATGGACAAGGTCGGCGTCTGCACGCGGCCCACGGTGGTCAGATAGAAGCCGCCTTCTTTCGAATTAAACGCCGTCATGGCACGCGTGCCATTGATGCCGATCAACCAATCGGCTTCCGAACGGCAGCGGGCCGCGTCGGCCAGCGGCAGCATTTCTTCATCGCTGCGCAGGTGCGCGAAACCGTCGCGGATGGCGCCCGGCGTCATCGACTGCAGCCACAGGCGCTTGACCGGTTGCTTGGCCTTGGCGTTTTGCGCGATCAGGCGGAAAATCAGCTCGCCTTCTCGCCCCGCATCGCATGCGTTGATGAGGGTGGAAACGTCTTTGCGTTTGATCAGCTTGTTTAATACTTTGAGGCGCGCTTCCGTCTTCGGGATGGGATTAAGCGCGAAATACGGTGGAATCATCGGCAAGTGCGCGAAACTCCATTTGCCGCGCTTCACGTCGAATTCTTCCGGCACGGCGATCTCCAGCAAGTGGCCGACCGCCGACGACAGGACGTATTCATCCGATTCAAAGTACTCATCGTGCTTGGTAAAGCCGCCAAGCGTCTTCGCGATATCGTTCGCGACAGAAGGCTTCTCGGCGATGATGAGGGTTTTTGTCATATTTTTTAGTCTCGAAAAATGCTCTAGGATAGTTTCAGCATGCGCATCATACAGTGCATTGCCAGGCGCCGACGCTTTTGTCTGCGCAAGGCCTTGTGACTTGTGGTCTTGTCAAGCGGCCAATGATAAGCGCCTATTGAAGAATTCGGCAAGTTATCTGCAAGCAAGAATGCGCAGGCGCAAACACAATGGTCTGGCGTGCGCGGTGCCGCAGCATATAGTAAGGGAGATGGCGCGGCAGCGGCGCCAGGTGCGGCCAGGGGTGTTTGTATACTAGTGCAGCAGGCGCGGCGGGAGATCTTCGTCGTCGACAAACAAGTCGTCGAACATCAAGGCGTCCGGTTCCTTGCCCTGGCTCCACAGCAGCATCAGCACGATGACTTTCAGCTTGCCCAGGGATACGGGCGCCTCGTCGAGCGCCAGCGCCCGTTCGATGACGATTTCGCGCTGCAGCGGCGAAAGCACCTTGGCGCTTTCCAGAAACTGGATGAAGCCGATGGCGGCCGTGCCCAGCACGTCGCTTTCCTGCTGCACGTAGAAGCGCATGCCGGTGGAACTGGCCGTCAGGGTTTGCTCGGCGCCGGCCATGGCGTTCAAGTCCGTCAGCCACACGAGCGCTTCGGAAATCTCCACGTCGTCGAAACCGACGGCCGACAGTTTGCGCGCCAGGACTGCCGGCTCGGGGCAGGCATCGGGGCGATAGTAAGTCTCGTAGAGGTACACCAGGATATCGAACATGGCTCTACTCTAGCAGCTAAGTTCGCTAAGACACAAGGGCGCACACCGACAAAGCGCCACCGTGCGGCAAGGCCGCCACACAAGTGACAAGCTGTCATTTGCAGCGTTGAAACAGTCCTCCCGGCAAGCGTTCCACCAGGCCGGCCAGCTCCAGCGCCAGCAATTCGCCCATCAGCGCGCCCATGGCCAGGCCGCTGCGCGCGGCCAGGGTATCGGCGTCGAGGGGATCGTGGCCCAGCGCTGCCAAGAGCGGCGGTTCGTCTGCCACCGCTGGCCGCACTGGAGGAACGCCGCCCAGCCACTGCAGCTCTTGCAGCACGTCATCGGCCGACTCGACCAGCTTGGCGCCCTGCTTGATGAGCGCATGACAACCCTTGGCCAAAGTCGCATGGATGGAGCCGGGCAAGGCATACACGTCGCGCCCCTGCTCGCCGGCCAGGCGCGCCGTGATCAGGGAACCCGATTGCGCCGCCGCCTCGATCACCAGCACGCCGCGCGCCAGGCCGCTGATCAGCCGGTTTCGACGCGGAAAGTTCCCCGGCATGGCCGGCAAGCCCAGCGCGTACTCGCTGACGATGCAGCCTTGTTCGGCGATTCTTTGCGCCAGATCAAGGTTACGTCGCGGGTACACCAGATCGGCGCCCGTGCCGATCACGGCCACCGTGCCGCCCGCGCCGCGCAAGCCGCCCTCGTGCGCATGCGTGTCGATACCGAGCGCCAGCCCGGAAATGATGGTCAGGCCCGCGGCGCTCAGCGCTTGGGCGAACGCAGCCGCATTCTGCATGCCTTGCGCGCTGGCATTGCGGCTGCCGATGATGGCCACGCCAGGGCGCGCCAGCAGTTCCGCGCGCCCCCGTACATATAACAAGAGCGGCGGATCGGCGATTTCCAGCAGCAGGGGCGGATACGCGGCATCGGCCAGGGTCAGCACGGCATTGCCGGGCCGCTGCAGCCATTGCAGGGTGAGCGCCAGCTGGCTGTTGGCCACCGGCTTGGGCGCCTGCACGATGGCGCGCGCCACGCCGGCCGGCACCACCTCGCGCAAGGCCTCGAACGGCGCGGCAAAGATATCGGGCGGCAAGCCGAAGCGGGCCAGCAAGGCGCGTGCCGCCACCGGGCCCACGCCGGGCAGATGCTGCAGGCGCAGCCAGCCCGCCAGTTCCGTGGCCGTGTCCGCCGTCGTTGCAATTGCATGCATGACAACCTCGCTGTGTACTGTGCCATTCCATGCTAGCGCCATGGCAGGCGCGCGATGCCGACGCGCGCAAGGATGCGTGCAATGGCGGCGCAAAACGGCCCGTCATCCACAGGGCCATGGGCGTCTGTGATAAAATTTCCCTTTGCAGCAAACGAATAGCGCACTGGCAAACGCATCTGCCGCGCCGTTGCGCCATACGCGCCCGACCATAGCGTACTCAAAAATAAAATAGCCCTGCCATCGTCCGCATGGCCCAGGCATGAATAATCAGGCGCACCGGCGCCCACCTTAACCAGTCGAATCCGTATGTCCATATTAAATATCCTGCGTTACCCCGATCCTCGCCTGCACACGGTCGCCAAGCCCGTCACCGAATTTGACGCGCGCCTGCAAACCCTGATCGACGACATGGCCGAAACCATGTACGACGCCCCCGGCGTCGGCCTGGCCGCGTCGCAAGTGGACGAGCATATCCAGATGATGGTGATCGACATCACCGAAGAGAAAAACCAGCTGCAAGTGTTCATCAACCCGGAAATCACCTGGGCCAGCGAAGAAAAGCAGGTCTACGACGAAGGTTGTTTGTCCGTGCCTGGCGTCTACGATGGCGTCGAGCGCCCGGCCCGCATCAAGGTGCGCGCCCTGGACCGCCACGGCAAGCAGTTCGAGCTGGAAGCCGATGGCTTGCTGGCTGTCTGCATCCAGCATGAGATGGATCATTTGCTGGGCAAGGTATTCGTCGAATACCTGTCGCCGCTCAAGCGCAACCGCATCAAGACCAAGATGATCAAGGAAATCCGTGGTCTCGAGCGCGAAGCGAGCTTGCGTGCGCAGAACCGCCGTTTCTAAGCCGCTGCTGATAGACTAAGCAACAACAGTAGTCGTAACACCATGCCAGCCTGGCGCCTCCGGCGCGGGCCTGCGCACCTCACGTCAAGGAACCATATGAAAGTGATCTTCGCAGGCACGCCTGAATTCGCCGCCACGGCCCTGAAAGACTTGCACGAAGCGGGATTCGAGATTCCGCTGGTGCTGACCCAGCCAGACCGTCCAGCCGGACGCGGCATGCAGATGCACGCCTCGGCCGTCAAGCAATATGCATTGCAGCACGGCATCGAGGTACTGCAGCCCTTGTCGCTGCGCATGGACAGCAAGGACCCGCAGCGCGCCGCCGAGGCAAAGGCGGCCCACGAACGCCTGCTGGCCACGGATTACGACGTGATGGTGGTGGCGGCGTACGGCTTGATCTTGCCGCGCAGCACGCTCGACATCAAACCCTGCATCAATATCCACGGTTCATTGCTGCCGCGCTGGCGCGGTGCGGCACCGATTCACCGCGCCATCGAGGCGGGTGACGATGAAACGGGCGTGACCATCATGCAGATGGAAGAAGGCCTCGATACGGGCCCCATGCTGGCCATCGAACGCGTCCCCATCGAGGCGGGCGACTCCACCGCCACCCTGCACGACAAGCTGGCCAGACTGGGCGGCAAGATGATCGTCGAGACCCTGCGCAAGATGCAGCAGCAGCCGCTGGAAGCCGTGCCGCAGCCGGAAGCGGGCGTGACCTACGCGGCAAAAATCGCCAAGGACGAGGCGGCGCTCGATTTCAGCTTGCCGGCGCTGGAACTGGGCCTGAAAATCCGCGCCTTCAATCCGTTTCCCGGCGCCTGCGGCCAGGTCGATGGCGTGACCGTCAAGATCTGGGCCGCCGACGTGCTCGACGCGGACAGCAAGGAAGCGCCGGGCCAGGTGCTGGCGGCCGACGCCCAGCACGGCATCGTCGTCGCTTGCGGCAATGGCTCGCTGCGCCTGACGGAACTGCAAAAACCGGGCGGCAAGCGCCTGCCCGCAGCCGAGTTCATCAAGGGCTTCCCGCTCGAAGGCAAGCGTTTCGTTTAAGAACCTGGCGCCATAAAAAAAGGGCTTGCCGCGGCAAGCCCTTTTTACATCCAGCCCGCTGGCTTAGCGGCGCTGCACCTTCATCAGGCGTGCGCCGACGGACGACGACAGGCTGACCTCGAAACGGCCGCCGGCCGGCAAGGCGCTGACGTCGACGCTGGCTTTGCCACCCGTCAAGTCACTGGCGACCACCGTCTTGCGGCCATCGGCGG
This sequence comes from Janthinobacterium sp. GW460-12-1-14-LB5, assembly GCF_059423585.1. Taxonomy (NCBI): domain Bacteria; kingdom Pseudomonadati; phylum Pseudomonadota; class Betaproteobacteria; order Burkholderiales; family Oxalobacteraceae; genus Janthinobacterium; species Janthinobacterium sp. GW460-12-1-14-LB5. Next base: position 214,870 of record NZ_JBWKYD010000006.1, read on the forward strand.
CCACGTGCAGCACGGCGGCGTATGGTTCCGCATCGGCATTCCAGGCCAGCGCCAGCTTGCCGCCGCTTTGTGTCGCATCGAACGTGGCATCGTTGGCGGCGGCCCTGCTGCGGCGCGCCGGGCGCTCCAGCTTGGCTAAAGCCTTACCTTTTGACAATACTTGCACGTCGCTGATGTCGCCCGGATTGGCAAAGCTGACGCGGAAATGGCTCATGGCGTTGCCGCCATGGTCAGCCACGGAGACGCCATCAAAAGGCAAGTCGATAGTCTGTCCCGACGCCGTCAGCACGCGCAGGGTATATGCCTGGCCGCTGCCGCTGGCCGCCGCACCGATGCGCGCGGACGAGGCAACGGCCGGGCGCAAGGCCACGCCGGCCGGCGTGATGCGGCCGGAAATGGTCAGGTAGCCATTCTCGGCCACGGACATGCTGGCGGCCAGCACATTGCTGCCCGTGATCTGCGTGCTGCGTTTGTCCAGGAATTGCTGCACCCGCGCATAGCTGTAGTCGGAGAACCAGGCGCCGCTGCAATAGCTCATCACATCCTTCATCGGCGTGCCGCCATACACTGCCTTGCTCAGCTGGCCAATGCTGCCCGCATAGTCGCTGTTATACAGAGGCTGCGGGCCCAGATTGCCATCCGCATACGGGTAGTCGACGGCGGCGCCGGCCGGGCCGCCGCAGGCAACGTGCTGCAGCGAGTGGTTGTGGCCCAGCTCATGCACGAGCGTGGTCAGCCATTCAGGCCATTGGTTACCGAAGGGATCGACCGATGCGATGCTGTTGAACCGCGCATCCAGGCCGATGGCCGACGTGAAGTCGTTGCCGCTGCTGCGCTGGTTGATATAGGCCAGGCCGGCGGCGCGGGTGGCGGACATTCTCGGCACGAAACCATAATAGTAGGCGCCGCTGTCTTCCAGCGCGCGCTTGCTTTCCAGTTTGCCCAGGGCATCGCTCCACCAGCTGTCGGCCGTGCTGCTGCCCGGCATGCTCAGAGCCGCGCGCGTCGTGATGCTGATGTTTTCCGTCGCATACGGATACACGCGCAGCAACGCAGCACGGATCACCTCGGCGTCAGGCAGTTGCGCCACGCCATCATCGGTGCTCAGGGGCACGAGTACCAAACGGATTCTGGCCAGGCTGGCCACCACGGGCGCCGCTTCCTGGCTCACTTGCACGCCGTCATTGCCGACGGCCGTCACGCGCACGCGCACGCCGGGCAAGATCCAGCCAGCAGGCAGGACGGCACTGAAATTGCCGTTGAAACTGTAATCGCTTTTCGCCGTCGGCAAGAGCGCCGGCCCCGTCATCGCGATGCTGCCCAGGTTGCTGCCATTGGCGGCGGTCGCATTCAAGGTCACTGCCGGGCTGGCCAGGCCTGCTTGCGTGGCCAGCACGGACACGCGCACGGCGGCCGGCTTGCTGCGCGTCAAGCGCAAGGCCATATTGCTGGCGTTCAGGTTCATGACCTGCGCAAATTCAATGTTGCCCAGGGTAAAGGTCGACACCGTGCCCGCATTCACGGCGATGCGCGCAGCGGCCGACAGCATCACGTTACCCGTTGCCGAGGCTGGCGCAGACAGCAGCAGCTGGCTGGCACTGGCGCTGACGATGACGGCCGGCGTATTGCCTACCGTCGCCGAGCTTACCTGGTCGAGATTGCTGCCCTGCACCGTCACCGACAAGGTCGCGCCATTGACGGCCGACGTGATCGACGTCACCGCCACGCTGGCCAGGACCGTGTACGGGTCGCTGCTGGCCACATCGTTGTACGGCCCGCGCACCGTCAGCGCGCCTGTCGCTGCGCCCGCAGGCACCACCACGGTCACGCTGCTGGCCGTCTGGCTTTGCGGCGCCGCCGCCGCGCCATTGCCGAACTGTACCGCCGTCACGGCGCCCATGCCGCCGCCCGCGATCGTCACGCTGGAACCGACGCCGCCTGTCAATGGCGCGACACTGCCCACGCTCAAAGGCAGGTACACATTGACGTTATAGCTGGTGGCCGCCGTGCCGCTGGCGCTGACCAGGCTCAAGGCGCCCGTCACGGGCGCGCCCGGCATGGCCAGGGTCACGCTGGTGTCGCTGGCGGCGCTGGTGGCAAGCGTCACGCCGCCCAGCTGGAAGGCCGTCACGCGGCTCAGATTCGTGCCCGTGACCACCAGACTGCCGCCGACGGCAACATTCGCCGCCGAAACGCTCGTCACGGCAGGAATCAGGGCGGGAGTGCCCGAGGTGGTCGCCACCACCGTGTCGCCACCACCACCGCCACCGCCGCCGCAGGCGGACAGGCCCAGCATGACAAACAATGCAACTAGCAAATGGTTTCTCATGGCTGGCAACCATGTTGGTGCAGCGCGGTGCCGGGGAGGACACGGAATAAATGTGACATATTGGTGACTTTTGGTGAGAATTTAATTTCGAAGAACCAATATTATGGGTTAATTCGATTCCTAAAGACAACTATTAATGCTTTTGATTCAATTGGTTTTGATAATAATTAAAATATCTGCTTGGCAAACTTTATTCTGGGCATTATTCCCTTCACTCTGTATTGGCTGAAATCAAAATTACTTTCCTTTGCAGCTATTGCCATTCGATTCATTAAAAAGATGCCGACATGGCGTAAATAATGTGGAAATTTTTCCACAGCCTAGACGCCATATCTTCCCGGCAACTTTGCTGGAAGAATTAACATTTTGAGTAAGATTTTCAGGAATGTCATTTTCAGAAGCAGGCGTGGCGCAAGCCGATGTGTTGCAAGAAGGCCTGCCGTGGGGCGAACGGCCGCTTTTGCTTAAAACCAAAGCAGCCTGATGCCGTATAATTTTAGACCCGGTGAAATCAGGCGATTGCCACCTTCTGCCTGCCCTACCCGGCCGGCAACTCTCCGTCAGCTGATCCTGCTGGCCCGCAACCGCCTCGTAAAGTCTTGTCGCCGCGCCGCCGCCCGTTTGCCTATTGAAAGCATGAAATGAACGATACCGTGATCCCCGCCATGTCCCCGACCGAAGCCACCTTGCGCGCCATCCTGGCGCAGCGGATCATGATCCTCGACGGCGCCATGGGCACGATCATCCAGCAATACAAGCTCGACGAAGAAGCCTACCGTGGCGGCCCCGCCGGCCGCTTCATCGATTTCGCCGCGCCGGCCGACAGCGGGGCGCGCGAACTGTTTGTCAAAGGCAACAATGAGCTGCTGACCCTGACGCAGCCGCATATCATCCAGGAAATCCACGAGCGCTACCTGGCGGCTGGCGCCGACCTGATCGAAACGAATACCTTCGGCGCCACGACGATCGCGCAAGACGATTACCACATGGCCCACCTGGCCTATGAAATGAACGTGCAAGCGGCAAAACTGGCACGCGCCGCCTGCGATAAATATTCCACCCCGGACAAGCCGCGCTTCGTCGCCGGCGCCCTGGGACCGACGCCAAAGACGGCATCGATCTCGCCCGACGTGAACGACCCGGCCGCGCGCAACGTCACCTTCGACCAGCTGGTGGCCGCCTACCTGCAGCAGACGCAGGGCCTGGTGGAAGGCGGCGCCGATGTGCTGCTGGTGGAAACCATTTTCGATACCCTCAACTGCAAGGCGGCCCTGTTCGCCATCGACCTGTACTACGAGCAAAACCCTGGCGTCGTGCGCCTGCCTTTGATGATTTCCGGCACCGTCACGGACGCCTCGGGCCGCATCTTGTCGGGCCAGACCGTGCCCGCCTTCTGGAATTCCGTGCGCCACGCGAAACCGCTGACCATCGGCCTGAACTGCGCGCTGGGCGCCGCCCTGATGCGTCCGTACGCGGAAGAGCTGGCCAAGATCGCCGACACGTTTGTTTGCATCTACCCGAACGCGGGCTTGCCCAACCCCATGAGCGACACGGGCTTCGACGAGTTGCCGGCCGACACGTCTGCCCTGCTGCGCGAATTTGCCGACGCGGGCTTCTTGAACATGGCGGGCGGCTGCTGCGGCACCACGCCCGAGCACATCGCAGCCATCGGCGAGTTGCTGTCGAAAAATACGCCACGCACCGTGCCGGCCCCGTCGCACGACTTGCGCCTGGCGGGCCTGGAACCGTTCGTCGTCAACGACGAGTCGCTGTTCGTCAACGTGGGCGAGCGCACCAACGTCACGGGCTCGAAGGCGTTCGCGCGCATGATTCTCAACGAGCAATACGACGAAGCCTTGTCCGTTGCCCGCCAGCAAGTAGAAAACGGCGCGCAAGTGATCGACATCAACATGGATGAAGCGATGCTCGACTCGCTGGCCGCCATGACGCGCTTCTTGAACCTGATCGCCTCGGAACCCGATATTTCGCGCGTGCCCATCATGGTCGACTCGTCGAAATGGTCGGTCATCGAAGCGGGCCTGAAATGCGTGCAGGGCAAGGCTATCGTCAACTCGATTTCCATGAAGGAAGGCGAGGAAGAATTCCTGCGCCAGGCGAAACTGTGCCGCCGCTATGGCGCGGCCGTGATCGTCATGGCTTTCGATGAAAAAGGGCAAGCCGACACCTTCGAGCGCAAGATCGAGATTTGCGCCCGCGCATACCATTTATTGATCGATGCCCTGGACTTCCCGCCGGAAGACATCATTTTCGATCCGAACATTTTTGCCGTAGCCACCGGCATCGAAGAGCACAACAACTACGCCGTCGACTTCATCAACGCCACGCGCTGGATCAAGGAAAACTTGCCGTACGCGAAGATCTCGGGCGGCGTGTCGAACGTGTCGTTCAGTTTCCGCGGCAACGATCCCGCCCGCGAAGCCATCCATACCGTCTTCCTGTACCACGCCATCAAGGCCGGCATGACCATGGGCATCGTCAACGCCGGCATGGTGGGCGTGTACGACAACCTGGACCCGGAACTGCGCGAGCGCGTGGAAGATGTGGTGCTGAACCGCCGCGAAGACTCGACCGAGCGCATGATCGAATTTGCCGGTACCCTGAAGGCGGGCGGCAAGGCCGAGGCGCAAACCCTGGCGTGGCGCGAAGGGACCGTACAGGAGCGCCTGTCGCACGCGCTGGTGCACGGCATCACGCAATTCATCGTGGAAGACACGGAAGAAGCACGCCAGGAACTGCTGCACAATGGCGGGCGCCCCATCCACGTGATCGAGGGCCCGCTGATGGCCGGCATGGACGTGGTCGGCGACCTGTTTGGCCAAGGCAAGATGTTCCTGCCGCAAGTGGTGAAGTCGGCGCGCGTGATGAAGCAGGCCGTGGCCCATCTGATTCCGTTCATCGAGGAAGAAAAGCTGCTGGAAGAAAAACGCACGGGCATCGTGGCCAAGCCGAAAGGCAAGATCATCATGGCGACCGTGAAAGGCGACGTGCATGACATTGGCAAGAATATCGTCACCGTCGTTCTGCAATGCAACAACTTCGAAGTGGTGAACATGGGCGTGATGGTGCCGTGCTCGGAAATCCTCGCCCGCGCCAAGGTGGAAAACGCCGACATCATCGGTCTGTCGGGCCTGATCACGCCGTCGCTGGAAGAAATGGCGTATGTCGCCAAGGAAATGCAGCGCGACGAACATTTCCGCATGCTCAAGATCCCCCTGCTGATCGGCGGCGCCACCACCAGCCGCGCCCACACGGCCGTGAAAATCGCGCACAACTATGAAGGTCCCGTCATCTACGTGCCGGACGCGTCGCGTTCCGTGTCCGTGGCGCAATCGCTGCTGACGCCGGAACAGCGCGACAAGTACGTGGAAGACATCGAACTCGACTATGCACGTATCCGCGAGCAGCACGCCAACAAGAAGGCCCTGCCCATATTGCCGCTGGCGCAGGCGCGCGCCAACAAGATGGTCGTGCCCTTCGATGGCGCCTGCAAGCCCGTGAAACCGAAGTTCATCGGCCGCCGCGTGTTTAAAAATGTCGACCTGGCCACCCTGGCCAACTATATCGACTGGGGCCCGTTCTTCCAGACCTGGGACCTGGCGGGCCCCTTCCCCGCCATCCTGACGGATGAAGTGGTGGGCGACGCGGCCACCAAGGTGTACGCGGAAGGCCAGGCCTTGCTGAAAAAACTCATCGACGGACGCTGGCTGACGGCCAATGGCGTCGTCTCCCTGCTGCCGGCGAACAGCGTCAATGACGACGATATCGAGGTGTACACGGACGATACGCGCAGTAGCGTGGCGTTCACGTATTACGGCATGCGCCAGCAGGGCGTAAAACCCGTGGTCGATGGCGTGCAGCGGCCGAACCAGTGCCTGGCCGATTTCATTGCCCCGAAGGAATCTGGCGTGAAGGATTACATCGGCATGTTTGCCGTGACGTCCGGCCTGGGCATCGAAAAGTATGAAAAGCGCTTCGAAGACGCGCACGACGATTACTCGTCCATCATGCTGAAATCGCTGGCGGACCGCCTGGCCGAGGCGTTTGCCGAATACCTGCACGAGCGCGTGCGCAAGGATTTGTGGGGCTACGTGCCCGATGAGCACTTGAGCAACGACGACATGATCGCCGAGAAATATGTCGGCATCCGTCCCGCGCCCGGCTACCCGGCCTGCCCCGAGCATACGGTCAAGAAAGAGATGTTCGAGGTCATGCAGGCCGAGGAAATCGGCATGCAGCTGACGGAATCGTATGCCATGTTCCCCGGCGCGGCCGTCTCCGGCTTCTATTTCGCCCATCCGGAGTCGAAATACTTCGTCGTCGGCAAGATCGGCATGGACCAGGTGGAAGACATGGCCAAGCGCCGCGGCGCCAAGGTCGAGGATGTGGAACGCTGGCTGGCGCCCAACCTGTCATGATAAGCACAAGGCGCGCGGAACTTATCGCGCGCCGCAGCGCACTAACGCAGTATGCCGGTCGGCATGCTGCATGCCCGCTCCGGCCCGTTCCCTAACTGGCTAAGGAGGTAATATGGCAACCAATTTCAAACTGAAACGCTGGCAAGATCAAGTGATCCTGCTGCTGGGCCTGTGGCTGGTCGTCTCGCCCTGGGCGTTTTCCTATCCCGAAGGCTCGCCGCAGATGATCAACGCCCTGGTCTCGGGCCTGGTAATCGCCGTGCTGGCTGCCTTCGACCTGTACAAGACCTATTTCTGGGCCGTCGTCGTCAACCTGCTGGTAGGTGTCTGGGTCGCCGCCTCGCCATGGGTCCTGCGGCTGGCCGATCAGCGCGTCGTCATGTGGAACGAGCTGATCGTCGGCATCGCCGTCGTCATCCTGGCCCTGTGGGAACTGCGCACCGACCCCGAGCTGCACAAGCACTGGCCCGGCGCCGCCGCGTAGCGGCGCAAAAAAGCCCTGCCACGGCTAAGCCGTGCAGGGCTTTTTAAAATACGAACAGCACCGTAGATACGCGACGTCTCAGCACCTGACAAAACCGTAGCGAGCGGAAGGAAGAGGTGGCCGAGAAGCGGAGCCGTACTCTAGTACGGTGAGCATCGCAAGCCGCCTATGCCGACGCGCAGCAGGTTTGGTCAGGTGCCAACTACAGAGCGTAGCGGACTACGTTATCGCTCCATTCGTAGGCGGCCATTTCCAGCTCCACCAGGTCGTCCGGCGACATGGCCAGGTCGCGCAGGGTCGGCACGATCTCGCCTTCCATATCTTCGATGCGCTCGATGCATTCGGCCAGGCGCAGCAGGTCGCCGTAGAAGCCCTCGCGCGACAGCAGCGCTTCGGCCACTTCGTCGATCACTTCGATCTGGCTGAGGATTTCCGACATCGGCACGCCGAACAGGGTATCCATCAGGGACATGATGCCGACCGTAAAGGCGATATCGGCCGCATGGGCGTGGTTCGGGCGCAGCTTATGCGCGAGCAATTCGAGCAAGCGGCCGCGCGTGGTGGCCAGCATCAGCAGCGGCGTCATGCTATGGCCGCGCTTGCTTGGCTCCGCGTACAGCATGATTTGCAGCCAGCGCTGTAATTGGCGGCGGCCCAGCACGGTCACGGCCTGGCTCAGCGAATCGATGCGCTGGCGCGCGCCCACGGCCGGCGTATTGACCAAACGCAAAAGGTTCAGGGCCAGCGAGACGTCGCGCTTGATGGCGCGCTCGATATCCATGTTGTCGGCGTCGGAGGTGACCAGGGTCATCAGCTCCATGACGGCCAGTTGCGATGGCGACAATTTCTTGCCCGTCATGATGGCGGGCTTGGCAAAGTAATACCCCTGGAAGTAATCGAAGCCCAGGTCCAGGCCCGACTTGAATTCTTCGCGCGTCTCGACCTTTTCCGCCACCAGTTTCTTGTTTTCCTGCTTGAAACGGGGCGCCAGCGCTGCCAGCACTTTCGGGTCGACCTTGCTCATGTCCATCTTGACATATTGCACCAACGGCAACAATTCCTGCACTTGCGCCGTATCCGACACCACGTTTTCCAGCGCGAAAGTGAAGCCGTGGCCCACCAGTTCGCTGATGCGCGCGCGCACTTCCGGCGTGACGGGCATCGATTCGACGATTTCCAGCACGACTTTTTCACGCGGCAGGAACACGAAGATGTCGCTCATGATCACGTCGGCATCGACGTTAACGAAACCGAGCGCGTCGCCGATGACCTTTTCCATGCCCAGCTGGGAAGCGTGGGCGATCACGGAAGCCGTGGCGGACAGGTCGCTGGTAATGTTGGCGGGGCCGACCGGAGCGTTGCGGAATAGCAACTCATAGCCGAACAGGGCTTGATTGCGGTCAAGGATAGGTTGTCGCCCCAGATAGAACTCGCGCACGCGCAAGGGTTTCGGGGTGATGTCGTTGCTGGAAATATCGATCATTAACTCTTCATCAATCAGGTCGAGTGACACCGGCCGCGCCGCGCCCGCATCAAGGTTCACTATTGACAATACTTTAGCTGAATTTCGCCCGCGCTGTGGGTATTTTGGCAGCAATCCAGCGTATTGTCGTCAACAAATTAGGCCACTGGCGTCTCTTGCACCATCCCGTCGACAAATAATTTCAATTCGCCGGGCGCAAACGCCGTCCATTGTTCATTCGTCGTCAGCGGCTGGGTAACGATCACGGCCACGCGGTCCTGGGGCGTCGTCACCTGGGAAAAGTCCACGCTCAGGTCTTCATCGGAGAGTTTAGCAGTTGGAAACGGATGTTGTCGCACCAGATAGTGCAAGCTGGTCGAGCAATGGGCAAACAGCGCCTCCCCGCTCGACAGCATCATGTTGAAGGTGCCGTGGGCGGCGATGCCGGGCAACAACTCCGCCAGGGCCGCATGCAACTGCGGCAAGGTCGGCGGGGCATCGCCAAAGCGCGCATGCAGCTCCTGCAGCAGATAGCAGAAAGCCAGTTCGCTGTCGGTGCAGCCGACGGGGCGGTAGCTGCCCGTCAGCACGGGGTTGAACTCCTTCAAATCGCCATTATGGGCAAAGACCCAGTAGCGGCCCCACAGTTCGCGCACGAAGGGGTGGCAGTTTTCCAGCGCCACCTGGCCCTGCGTGGCCTTGCGGATGTGCGCGATGACATTGCGCGACTTGATGGGATAACGCTTGATCAGTTCGGCCACGGGCGAGGCGATGGCCGCCTGGTGGTCGACGAAATGGCGCACGCCGGCGCCCTCGAAAAAGGCGATGCCCCAGCCGTCATGGTGGGTATCGGTATGGCCGCCGCGCATGGCGAAGCCGGTAAAACTAAAGACAATGTCCGTAGGGACATTGCAATTCATTCCGAGAAGTTGGCACATGGTCTGTTTGCAGCGAAGTAACCCGGCCACCATACCACGCCGCCATGCGGATTGGTATGGTGGCGATGGCCATCAGACAGCCAGTATCAGTGCAACAGGACTGGCTGGCTCATGAGGGAATCATAGCTGCCCAAAAATTCATCGATCTCTTCCATGCTGGGTTCGCTGGCGATCAGTTCCGTGACGTCGCGGCGGAAATGCTGGGCCAGGACTCCCGCAATGAAAGTCTCGCGTTTGCCGCCCTTGTCGACAATTTCATAGCCGCCGAAGCGCAGGGCTTCCAGGTCGCCGTCGACGCCGAATTCCACGACGCTGTATTGTTCGCTGTTATAGATCAGGTTCATTTTGCATCCTTCGCTCAAGCAGGAGAAGCTCCTGCGGTTTCAGGACAGAGGTGGGGTTCCCACACCGCCATTTCAAGCGGCCAGGCCACCCTGCGGGCTACAGAGTTGTAACGAGATGCAAACTGCGACTGCGGTAAGTCGATCGAAAAATCGTCAGGAAACGACGATGTCTGCTTGCAGCGCCAGCAAGGCATCGTAGGGGCTGGCGGTGAGCCAGGTGCGCAATTGTTCGATGTGCGAGGCGTCGGCCAGGCTGATGAACAAGCGCGCAGGTGGATGGCGCAGCAGACGGTTCAATGTTACACGCAATACGAGATTGCCGCTGCAGCACAGGCAGCCGGGCGCGATGCGCAACAGTTGCAATGGAAACGATAGAGAAGGGGAAGCTTGCTCGGCCAGGTCGGCCAGGATGGCGTTGCCGTCAGCCAATCCTTCCAGGATCACGGCGGCCGGCTCGTCCGGCGCCAAGGCGTGCGCAATGGCCGCCTCGCGCCCGGCGGCGCGTCCACCGCTGACCAGGGTCAGCGGCGTCGGACGCCGCACGGCTGCCGTCACAGGCCTTTCTTGGCCAGCTTGCCCGGTTCGACGCCCAGCTGTTTCAGCTTGCGGTACAAATGGGTGCGCTCGAGGCCCGTTTTCTCCGCCACGCGCGTCATGCTGCCGCCTTCGCGGCCCAGGTGGTGTTCGAAATACATGCGCTCGAATGCGTCGCGCGCCTCGCGCAGCGGCAAGTCGAATGACAGGTTGTAGCCATGGCCTTCGGCCGCCGCCGGCACGGCGATGCCTGGGCGCACCATCAGCTGCTGCGGCGCGCTGCCGCCAAAGCTGGGCACGGGATGACTGCTTTCCTCGGCCACCACAGGTGCCGCCGGACGCGGCGCCACGCTCGGCGCGCGCACGGTTTCCTGTGCCCGCGTCAAGCCTTGCTGGACCGCTTTCAGCAGTTTTTGCAGGGCAATCGGTTTTTCCAGGAAGTTCATGGCACCGATGCGCGTCGCCTCGACAGCCGTATCGATGGTGGCGTGGCCCGACATCATGATCACCGGCATGGTCAGCAAGCCATCGCGCTGCCACTCCTTGAGCAAGGTGACGCCGTCCGTATCGGGCATCCAGATATCGAGCAATACCAGATCCGGCGCACCGGCGGCACGCGCTTCACGCGCCTGCTGCGCATTTTCGGCCAGCTGGATAGCATGTCCTTCGTCGCCCAGAATTTCCGAGAGCAACTCACGGATACCCATTTCATCATCCACTACGAGTATGTTTGCCATTCGTGTCTTGCCTTCCTCATTTCGCCGGCCGTCGCGCACAAGATGCACGCGCGGACAACTATGATTTTATTAGTGTTTTAAATACTAAACCAGACCCTCACGCCAGGAATTCCTGGGCAGGAGCGTCGGGAGCTAACTTTAACAGCAAAATGACCACCGATGCGCCATTGCCGTCGACCCGGTTCTCGATATCGATGCGTCCGCCGTGTTCATCGATAATTTTCTTGACCATCGCCAGGCCCAATCCCGTGCCGCGCGCCTTCGAGGTCACATAGGGCTCGAAGGCCCGCGCCAGGATTTTTGGCGCGAAACCAGGGCCATTGTCGGTGATGGCCAGCCGCACGGCGATATTCACGCCGCCGTCCGCACTGCGATAATGAATTGCTTCTGTCCTTACGTCAATCCGCGGATGCGGCGAGTCCGGCGGCAAGTCGGCCATGGCGTCCTGCGCGTTCTGCAGCAGGTTATGGATCACCTGGCGCAACTGGGTCGGATCGCCCATCACCATCGGCAGGTTCGGCGCCAGCTGCGGATGGATGATGTCGCCATCGTCGCCGCGCAGGTACAGGTTCAGTATTTCCTCAATCAGTTCGTTCAGGCGCAGCGGCACGAGCACGGCCGGCGGCGTGCGCGCATAGTCGCGGAAGTCGTCGACCATGCGCTTCATCGCATCGACCTGCTTGACGATGGTGGTGGTGGCACGGCTGAGCAGATCGGCATCGGGCTGCTCCAGCTTGCCTTCGAGCTTCATCTGCAGGCGCTCGGCCGACAACTGGATGGGCGTGAGCGGATTCTTGATTTCATGCGCCAGGCGGCGCGCCACCTCGCCCCAGGCGATCGAGCGCTGCGCGGAAATCACGTCGGAAATATCATCGAACACGACGATGTAGCCGCTGCCGGACTCCAGCGGCAGACGCGAACCGCGCGCCAGCAAGGTGATGTCATGCTCGTCGGCACTACTGCCCAGGCGGCGCGGAATCTCGATCTGCCGCTGCCAGTGCAGGCGCTGCTGGTTGCGGCCCGAGGCCGATTGCGCGCTTTGCGCCGTGAAGGCGCTGATGATGGCGCCGCCAAATTCTTCCATTCCAGCAATATGCGCCAGCGGCTGGCCCACCATGCTCATGCCCGAATGCTGCAGGATGCGCTCGACCGACTCATTGCAGGTCACCAGCTTGAAGTCGCCATCGAGCACCATCACGCCGGCCGACATGTTCGCCAGCACCGATTCCAGGTGGGCCTTGGCGTTTTGCAGTGCGGCGCGGTTGCTTTCCACGGCCGTGCGCGCATCGAGCAGCTGGCGCGTCATGATGTTGAACGACTGCGTCAGGGTACCCAGTTCATCCTTGGTGGCCACGATGGGGCGCGGCGACAGGTCACCCTCGGCCACGGCGCGCGTGCCTTCGGCCAGCAGCAGCAAGGGCTGGGCCAGGTTGCCCGCGATCAGGAAAGCGCTGCCGATGGCGCCAAAGATGGCCAGCAGCAAGGTCAAGGTGAGAATTTCCATGTACATCTTGCGCAGCCCCACGCGCGCGACGAAGCGTTCCTTGTATTCGCTGTAGGCGGCGCGCAGCACTTCGCCATTCGTCGCCAGCTTCGGCGGCACCGATTGCAGCAGTTGCAAATAGCGGGGCGAGACGGAAGGCCCCGGCACGGCCACCAGCACCCGCAGGCGCAGGCTGGCCGCCGTTTCCAGCGACGCTGGCAAGCCCGAGCGGAAACCGCCACCGCCCGACTCCGTGCCATCGTCGTGCAACTCCAGGCCCCCTTCGGCGGAGGCATAGCCGGCCGGCAAGGCCGCCTGCACCAGCATGGCAGGCGTCGGCAAGTCGGCCGCGCTGTGCGGCCCGGCGCTGGCCAGCAGCACGCCGTCGCCGCTGACGAGCATGGCATTTTGCATGCCCTCTTCGCGCAGCAGGCTGGTCAGCACGGCCTGGCCGGCCACGGGATCGGCACCCAGTTCCTCGACCGCCTTGTGGCCCCGATGGTCGAGCTCGACCAGGGCCGCATCGAGGCCGGCACGCCCCAGCTCAATCCCCGATTCCAGCGCCGCTTCGATCTTGACGTTGAACCAGGACTCGATGGAGTGGGAGACGAATTGCACAGAAACAAGAAAAATCACCAGGCCCGGCAGGATGCCGACGGCGGCGAACAGCATCACCAGACGCGTCATCAGCTTGGAGCCGAACTTGCCGCTCTTGTAGCGCGCATACAGGCGCGCCAGGGAAATGCCCACCAGCGCCAGCAGGGACACGGCCACGGCCGCGTTCAGGCCCAGCAGCCAGGTGTAGTAACGGTCGAAGAAGCCGGAATTGTCGGAAGCCGACGCCAGCAGGAACAGCAGGATACTGACAATGCCGCCGCCCACCACCAGCAGATAGCGTAATGCTTGACTCACTACTCCGCCGTATACAAGAAGGTTTTTTTGTTCGAAGCCAGGCGCCAGTCGCTGTTATTGAAGGCGTTGACCTGTATCGGCTTGGGCAGGTAGTCGCGGTCCATGCCCATGCGCAAGGTGACGTTATACGTCTGCCCCACTTTCAGTTCGCCGCGCCGCGCCACCAGCCAGCGGCTGGGACGGCGGATCAGGAACAGCGCGTCGTCGAGGGTGGGGAAGCTCTGCTGCAAGCCGCCGCCCGACACATGATACTGGCGCGTCAACACGTTGTACGACAGCTTGCTGGTCTGGCGCGCCACGATGGCTTTTTCATCGAACCAATACCAGCGGGGCCGGGTCAGTTCGATTTCCGTCGTGAAATACAGCGGCACGCCATGCTGTACGGCATCATCAAGGTCGTGATTGAGCTCGAAGGAATACGTGGCGGCCAGCTTGTAGCCCTCTTCGCTAGCCTCGATGTAAGCACGCGTGATCTCGACCATATCGGCGGCATGCGCGCGTGGCATGGTACATGCCAGCATCAGCAGCAGGGCCAGGAGTCGGAAGAGTCGTGTTGTCACAAGTGTGCCGGTGTAGTCCGTAGGAAAAGGTTCGAGGAATCGCTCAAGCCGCATTTTTTTGGAATAGCGCATAGAACAAACCGTCATGGTCCTGCTCCGCGCTGCCAGTCGGCAACAGCTGGCCAGGCGCTGTCAATCGGGTCGCATTATTGCGCACCGCAAATGCCGCCGCCTGTGCCTCGGACTCTTGCGGCCACAATGAACATGTTACGAACAGCAATTTACCATCGGGGCGCAGCATCTGCCACAGGTTGTCCAGAATTTTGGAGGAAAGTGTTGCAAGTTGGAACGCATCTCCCTTGCGGCGCAACCAGCGAATATCGGGATGGCGGCGCACGATGCCCGAAGCCGTACATGGCACGTCGGCCAGGATGCGGTCGTACTGCTGGCCGTCCCACCAGGCGCTCGATTGCGCATCTTGCGCCTTCAGGGTGGCTTCCAGTCCCAGGCGCTCGAGGTTTTCCGCGATGCGCGGCAGGCGCTTGGCGTCCGCATCGATGGCCGTGACCTGCACGTCGGCCAGCTCGAGGATGTGGCACGTCTTGCCGCCCGGCGCCGCGCAGGCATCCAGCACACGCATGCCGTCCTGCAAGTCCAGCAGCGGCGCGGCCAGTTGTGCGCCCGCATCCTGCACGGAGACGACGCCCTGCTCGAAGCCGGGGATCAAGGCCACGCCGATCGGCTTGTCCAGGCGCACGGCAAACGGTCCCACCTGGCGCGCGGCAATGCCCGCCTCAGCCAGCACGGCCAGATACGCTTCGACCGTGCTCTTGCGGCGATTCACGCGCAAGGTCAAGGGCGGCACGGCGTTGCCGGCCGTCAAAATGGCTTGCCAGTCGCGTGGGTAAGCCAGGCGCAGCGAGTCGATCCACCACTGTGGATAATTCCATTGCGCCAGAGGTTGCTGCAGGGCAGCTTCCAGCAAGGACTTGCGCTCGCGCAAGAAACGGCGCAAAACGGCGTTGACCATGCCCTTGGCGTGCGCCAGGTCAGGGTGCGAGGTGGCCACTGTGACAGCCTGGTCGACAACGGTGAATTCTTCGTACGGCTGTTCGCCTGGTTCGGCCGACATCAGGGACAGCGCGCAGCACAGCAGCGCGGCCAGCATCGGCGGCTCGGGCGCCTTCGACGTCATCAGGCCGACCAGGGTTTCGCTGCGGCCCAGCTGGCGCATGGTGCGGTAGGAAATATCCTGGATGGCGCCGCGCGCCTGCGGGCTGGCGTTCGATTGCGCAAACACCTTGGCCAGCGCCTGCGGCAGGGCCGTGCCGGTGCGCACTTGCGCCACGGCGTTGGCGGCGCCCAGCAGGCAAAACGCCAGCGAGTCGGTGCGCAAATCGGGTTGGAAGCCTGGCTGCAAGACCGGTTTCAGGTCAGGATGATAGCTGGGACGCAATTTCGGTGCGGCAGGGGCAGAAGCCTGGCCTGGCGCCGGCTTGGTTCTCAATTTCAGCGTGGGGCGCTTGTTCATAGTTATCCGGTGTGGCTGCGCGCGGCGGGCTGCATGGTGGCAAAGTCGCGGCCGCGCGTCATCAATAAAGGGTCGATTGTAGCGTTTGTGGCGCCCTCTGACCCAAGCGATTGCAGCGATACCTGTAAATTGCGGCAAAAAACTGCATATATACAAGCAGAATGCGCCATGCTGATGTTTTCGTGCACAAACATGGGCATGCTGTCCTGATAATATCGTGAAATGCGCCGGCACGGGAAGCTTGGCGGCAAGCGTATTGTTCCCGGCGGCAAACCAGTATAATTAACGCAGTCTGGGCGGCTTGGGTACTTGCCGTCCGTTTTGCTTTTTGATTCATTCTATTCATTCTTAACGCGGTTCCACCGCCATCCTGCTCATGCTCGCCCAACAGAAACAAGAAATCATCGCCCTGTTCCAGGCCGCCCTCGCTCCCGTCCTGGCCGGCACTTCGCTGACGCCATCCGTGGTGCTCGAGCGACCACGCGATGCATCGCATGGCGACGTCGCCTGCAACATCGCCATGCAACTGGCCAAGCAGCTGAAACAGAATCCGCGCGAACTGGCGCAAACCATCGTCACGGCCGTGCTGGCCAACCCGGCCGGCAAGGGATTGATCGAGGCAGTGGAAATCGCCGGTCCCGGCTTCATCAACGTGCGCGTGTCAAACACCGCCAAGCAGGCCGTGGTGAAAACCATCTTGAGCGAGGCCGACAGCTACGGCCGCAGCACGGCAGGCGCCGGCAAGCAAGTCATCCTGGAATTCGTCTCGGCCAACCCGACCGGCCCGCTGCACGTGGGCCACGGCCGCCAGGCGGCCCTGGGCGACGCCCTGTCGTCGCTGTTCGACGCGCAAGGCTATCAAGTGACGCGCGAGTTTTACTATAACGACGCAGGCGTGCAGATCCAGACCCTGGCCAATTCCGTGCAGGCGCGCGCGCGCGGCTTCAAGCCGGGCGACGCCGAATGGCCGGAGTCGGCCTACAACGGCGACTACATCGCCGACATCGCCAGCGACTTCAAGGCCGGCAAGACGGTCTCGGCCAGCGATGGCTTGCCCGCCACGGCCAATGGCAACGTCGACGACATCGATTCCATCCGCCCGTTCGCCGTCACCTACCTGCGCAACGAGCAGGACATCGACTTGCAGGCCTTCGGCGTGAAGTTCGACAATTACTACCTGGAATCGTCGCTGTACGCGGACGGCAAGGTCAACAGCGCCGTCGAAACCCTGATCAAGGCGGGCCACACGTATGAGCAGGATGGCGCGCTGTGGCTGCGCACCACCGACTTCGGCGACGACAAGGACCGCGTCATGCGCAAGACGGACGGCACCTATACGTATTTCGTGCCGGACGTGGCGTATCACCTGGTGAAATGGCAGCGCGGCTTCGTGCAGGCCATCAATATCCAGGGCAGCGACCACCACGGCACCATCGCGCGCGTGCGCGCCGGCCTGCAGGCGGTCGACATGGGCATTCCGCAAGGCTACCCCGACTACGTGCTGCACAAGATGGTCACCGTCATGAAGGATGGCGAAGAAGTCAAGATTTCCAAGCGCGCCGGCTCTTACGTGACCGTGCGCGACCTGATCGAATGGTCGGGCGGCGGCGACATCGCCAAGGGCCGCGACGCCGTGCGCTTCTTCCTGATCTCGCGCAAGGCCGACACGGAATTCGTCTTCGACGTCGACGTGGCGCTGAAAACCACCGATGAAAACCCGGTCTATTACGTGCAGTACGCGCATGCGCGCATCTGCCGCATCCTGGAAAACTGGGGCGGCGATGAAAGCACGGTCGCTGGCGTGGACTTGTCCCCGCTGACGGCACCGACCGAAGCGACCCTGCTGGCGACCCTGGCCGCCTACCCGGAAATGCTGGCACGCGCGCAAGCCGAACTGGGACCGCATCAAGTCGCCTTCTACCTGCGCGACCTGGCCGCCAACCTGCACAGCTTCTACTTCGCCGAAAAAGTGCTGGTCGAGGACGAAGCCATCAAGATGGCCCGCCTGGCCCTCGTCATCGCCGCGCGCCAGGTATTGCGCAACGGCCTGGCACTGATCGGCGTGTCCGCGCCAAACAAAATGTAATCGCGAAGGTCTAATCGTCAATGAATCATGCTTCCCGCTTCTCTTCGACCCGGCGCCAGCAGGGCAATACCCTGGTCGGCATCATCATCGGCCTGGTCATCGGCCTGGGCATCGCCGTGGTGGTCGCCCTGGTGATCAGCAAGGGCGCCTCGCCCTTCACCGACAAGTCGGGCAAGGCCGGCAAGTCGGCCGAACCGACGGCCGGCCAGATCGCCGATCCGAACAAGCCAATGTACGGCAACAAGGAAGCGGCCAAGGAAGCGGCGCGCGACTTCTCCAAGGAGCCGCGCGAGATCGTCACGCCGGCGCAGCCTGCCGCGCCGGCACCCGCGCCCACCACCGCGCAGCAGCCGAAGGCGCCGCCGCCGGACGCGCTGCAGGAATTGATCGGCACATTGAAGGACAAGCCGGCGCCGAAAACACCGGCGGCAGCAACGCCAGCGCCGCAAGCCAAGGCCGATGTGAAAGCCGAAGCCAAGGCCGATGCAGCCAGCGACAAATGGATTTATTATCTGCAGGCCGGCGCCTTCCATGACATGTCGGACGCCGAAAGCACGCGCGGCAAACTGGCGCTGCTCGGTTTCGAGGCGGCCATCAGCGACCGCAGCACCGATGCCGGCGTGCTGCACCGCGTGCGCATCGGACCATTCAACCAGCTTGAAGCGATGAACCGCGCACGCACCAAACTGTCTGAAAACGGCATCGATGTCGCCGTCGTCCGCAACCAAAAATAAGGAACCAGCATGCGTTTTCTGAAGGAAATCCTGTTCGCCGCCGCCATGGGCACCGCCGCCATGGGCGCATCTGCCTCGCCGGCCGAGCCGAAAAATGGCGTCGAATACGAAACCCTGCCTACGCCGCAGGCGACGGAATCGGGCAAGAAAATCGAAGTGACGGAATTCTTCGCCTATTACTGCCCGCATTGCAACGTGCTCGAACCGCAACTGGCGGCCTGGGTCAAGAAACAGGGCGACAACATCGTCTTCAAGCGCGTGCACGTGTCGCGCGATGACAGCGTGGCGCCGCAACAGCGGCTGTTCTTCACCCTGCAAGCCATGGGCCTGGTCGACAAGCTGCACGCCAGCGTCTTCCACGCCATGCACGTGGAGCGCAACCGCCTGGCCACCGACGATGCCGTCTTCGACTTCGTCGCCAAACAGGGCGTGGACCGCCAGAAATTCATCGACACCTACCGTTCGATGGGTATCTCGGCCCGCGTGCGCCGCGCGGACGCCATGATGCAGGGCTATAACGTCACGTTCTGGCCCATGATCGCCATCGATGGCCGCTACATCACCTCGCCTTCGCAGGCCGACCAGGGCAGCAAGTCGGCCAAGAACGAAGAGCAGCTGAACGCCCAGGCGCTCAGCGTGATGGACGTGCTGGTCGCGAAAGCCAAAGCGGAAAAGAAATAAGCATGGCCACTTCCCTGGCGCGCCCGGGCATCGCCTGATGCACAGCGTTTTCATCACGGGCGCGTCGAGCGGACTGGGTGCCGCCCTGGCGCTGCAGTACGCGCGCCAGGGCGCCCAGCTGGGCTTGCTGGCCCGCCGCGGCGACACCCTGCAGCAACTGATCGCTTCCCTGCCCCACCCTGAACGCCACCGCGCCTACGCCGTCGATGTATGCGACCACGCCGCCCTGAAAAGCGCGGCAGGTGACTTCATCGCCCACGCCGGCCGCATCGACGTCGTCATCGCGAGCGCCGGCGTGTCGTACGGTACCTTGAGCGAGCACGCGGAAGACCTCGATGCCTTCGCGCGCCTGATCGCCATCAACGTCACGGCCACCGTCGCCACCTTCGCGCCTTTCATCGCCGCCATGAAAAGCCAGGGCAGCGGACGCCTGGTGGGCATCGGCAGCGTGGCCGGCATCCGCGGCCTGCCCGGCGCCGAAGCCTACAGCGCCTCGAAGGCGGCCGTCATCAGCTACTGCGAATCGCTGCGTCTGGAATTGAAACCGGCGGGCATCAAGGTCGTCACCATCACGCCCGGCTACATCGACACGCCGATGACGCGCCATAACGCCTACCGCATGCCCTTCCTGATGCCGGCCGAAAAATTCGCCCTACGCGCCGCGCGCGCCATCGCGGACGGCGACAGCTACCGCGTGATCCCGTGGCAGATGGGCGTCGTCGCCAAGCTGCTGCGCGCGCTGCCCAATGCCGTCTACGACCGGGCCTTCGCGAATGCGCCGCACAAGGCGCGCAACTGAACTGATCACCATGACGAAGCACTCAGACTTGAACAGCGCGGCCATCGCCGCCCATTGCGCCACGGGCGCTTCCCACGTTGCCATCGAAGTGGTCGACGAAACGGGATCGACCAACGCCGACCTGCTGGCGCGCTGCGCCACCCTGGCCGGCCCCACCCTGCGCATCGCCGGCCAGCAGACTGCCGGACGCGGGCGTGCCGGACGGCCGTGGGTGTCGCAGCCGGACGCCAGCCTGATGTTTTCGCTGGCCTGGCGCTTCAAGGGACCGCTGCACCGGCTGGTCGGCTTGCCGCTGGCCGTCGGCGTGGCGCTGGCCGAAAGCATGACGGCGCTGGGCGTGCCAGTGCAGCTGAAATGGCCGAACGATCTGCTCAAGGATGGCCACAAACTGGCGGGCATCCTCGTCGAGACGCAGCAGGCGCAGGGCAACGATAGTGGCGGCGTGTGGGCCGTCATCGGCTGCGGCATCAATCTCTTGATGCCCGATGCGCTGGAACGGCAGATCGGGCGCAGCGTCTCGGCCGTGCCCTGGCTGGCGCAGATGGAGCGCAATACCCTGGTGGCGACCCTGCTCAGCCGCCTGGCCGGCGTGCTGGCCGAATTCGACGACACGGGCTTTGCGCCGTTTACGGAACGCTGGAACCTGCTCCACGCTTGGCAGGGCCAGCACGTGAAAATCCTCGACAATGGCCAGCTGCTGCAGCAAGGCGTGGCGGCCGGCGTGGATCAGCTGGGCCGTTTGCTGCTGCGTACCGATGGCGGCCTGCAGGAAATCATGTCCGGCGACGTGTCCTTGCGCTTGGCCGGGGAGTAAGCGCATGCTGCTGCTGATCGACGCCGGCAATACGCGCATCAAATGGGCGCTCGTGGCCGCAGATAGTGCCGCCGGCGGCTGGCTGGCCAGCGGCGCCGTCACGCATGCGCAGATCGATACCCTGGCGGCGCAGTGGGCGCCACTTGCCATCAGAGAGGCGCTGCTGTCGAACGTGGCGGGCTCCGTCATCGGCACGCGCCTGCGCGCCATGCTGCCGGTGACCCCCGGCGATTTTGCCTCGCTGCCGCAACTGGCCGGACTGACGAACGGCTATCGCGTACCATCGCAGCTGGGCTGCGACCGCTTTGCCGCCGCCATCGGCGCGCACGCGCTGGCGCCAGGCCAGGCCGTCATCGTCGCCAATTGCGGCACCGCCACCACCATCGACGCCATCACGGCCGATGGCGTTTTCCTCGGCGGGATGATCTTGCCGGGACTGGGATTGATGGCCAGCTCGCTGGCGCGCAATACGGCGCAGCTGCCGCACATCGCCAGCGATGCCGTGCTGCCGGCCGGCTTTGCCGACAATACGGACGACGCCATCCTCTCCGGCTGCCTGGCGGCGCAGGCGGGCGCCATCGAAAGGGCCGTGCGCATGCACGGCGCCAGCGCCTGCCTGCTGTCGGGCGGCGCCGCAGCGCGCATTGCACCGGCCCTGGCGCTGGCGGTACCGCTGCACCTGGTGGACAATATCGTCATGCTCGGCCTGCAAGCGGCCGCGCGCGCCGGAGCCCCAGGAACACAAGGAAACCACGTATGCTGAAATTCGTCTTCTGGCTGCTGGCCGGCGTCAACCTGCTGGTGCTGGCCATCGGCCAGGGTTATCTGGGCAGTTTTCGCACGGAGACGCGCGAACCGGCGCGCCTGAAAAACCAGCTGCAGGCGGGCAAGCTCACCTTGCTGACGCAGGAGCAGGCCACGGCGCCCGCCGCGCCGCCGGCTGCCGAAGAGGCGGAGAAGCCGGTGGCGGCCGTGCCGGCACCGCCGACGACGTATGCCTGCACGGAAGTGGGCAATTTCCTGCTGGCCGACGGGCGCCGCTTCGAGGCGCAAGTAGCCGCGCTGGACCTGGGCGACCGCCAGTCGCGCCGCAACGTGGCCGGCCAGGACATTTCCAGCTACATGGTGTACATCCCGCCGCAGGGCAGCAAGGAAGGCGCCGACCGCAAGGCCGGCGAATTGAAGCAGCTGGGCGTGACGAATTACTTCATCATGAACGAAAGCAGTCCGCTGCGCTGGGGCATTTCATTGGGCGTCTTCAAGTCGGAAAGCGGTGCGCAAAGCCAGCTGGCATCGCTCAACAAACAGGGCGTGCACAGCGCGCGCATCGGCCCCCGCTACAGCGCCAGCAAGCAGCTGGCCTACCAGTTCCGCGACCTCGACGCCGCCACGCGCGCGCGCCTGGAGAAGATCAAGGCGCAGTTCCCGGAACAAGACCTGCGCAATTGTAAATAACTACCTTTGGATCACGATGGGCTTGATGCCCGTCGATTCCGGCAAATTCGCCGCCGCGCGTGCCGCCTCGACGCGGCTGGAGAACGGTCCGCCGTACAGGCGGAACAGGTTACCGGCCTGCACCACGCCCAGGGTACCCAAGGCCGCCGCGTACGGCGCCAGGCGCGAACGCCCCGATTCCGCATTGTCGGCCCGCGAATAGGCGCCCAGCTGCAAATAGAAGCCGCTGGCCAGCGCTGCCGGCGCTGGCATGGCCACCGTCGCATCGACGGGCAGCATCTGCGACGACACTTCCGGCTGCACCACGGCACCCGTTTCCACGGGCGTGTCGATGGAAATGGCGACGACGGAAGGCACCGGCTTTGGCGCCGCACGGGCCGCGAGAATGGCATCGATATCGGCCGGCAGCAGGCGTTCGACGACCACCTGGTGGCTGCCCTTGCCGAGGAAGCCCAGTTTCAGCGCCGCCGTGTAGGACACGTCGATGACGCGCGTGGCGTGGAACGGGCCGCGGTCGTTGATGCGCACGATCACCTGCTCGCCGCTGTCGATGCTCGTCACGCGTGCATACGACGGGATCGGCAAGGTCGGATGGGCCGCCGTCATCTTGTACATATCGTAGATTTCGCCCGACGAGGTGCGCTGGCCATGGAATTTCTTGCCATACCAGGTGCCCGTGCCCTTCTGCGTAAACGGTTCGTTGTCGGTGATCGGCGTGTACGTCTTGCCAAAGACGACATACGGACGGTTCGAGCGCGTCGAATACGGCTCGTTGCGCACTTCCGCGTCGGGTACGTCGCGCAGGTTGGCCGGCGGATTGTCTCCCGGGCCATCGTCCTTGTAGTAGCCGCCACGGCCGGAACCGGCCGCCGGCAATACCGGCAAGGTGGGATCCTGGCGCACCGGCACCTTGACCTTGCCGCCGGACGGCAGCGGCACGTTGTTCGATGCGGGCTTGTGCGGCGCGGTGCCGCAGGCGGCCAGCGTCAGCAGGACCGTCAGGCTCAGCCCGCGCATGGCGAAGGTATCGAAAGGCGCCCGCATCAGGTTTGCACCAGCTTGCGGTGGCGCTGAATGCTCATCAGGATACCGGTGGCCACGCCCAGGGTCAGCAGCGCGGTGCCGCCATAGCTGAGGAATGGCAGGGGAACGCCGACCACCGGCACGATGCCGCTGACCATGCCCATGTTTACAAACGCATACGTAAAGAAAATCATTGTTATCGCTCCTGCCAGCAGGCGAGTGAAAAAACTGGGGGCATTGGCGGCGATCATCATCCCCCGTCCCACCAGCAGCAAATACATCAGCATCAGGATCAAGTTACCCACCAGGCCGAATTCCTCGGAATATACGGCAAAAATAAAATCGGTCGTGCGCTCCGGGACGAATTCCAGGTGAGCCTGCGTGCCGTGCGTCCAGCCCTTGCCCGTCATGCCGCCGGAACCGATGGCGATGATGGACTGGATGATATGGAAGCCCTTGCCCAGCGGATCCTTGGTCGGATCGATCAGCATCATCACGCGGTCGCGCTGGTAATCATGCAGGTGCGACCAGGCGATCGGCAGGCAAGAGACAAAGGTGATCAGCAAGCCGGCCAGCACCTTCCACGACAAGCCGGCCAGAAAGATGACGGTAAAGCCGGCCGCCACCACCAGCAGCGCCGTGCCCAGGTCGGGCTGGCGCGCGATCAGGTACACGGGCACCAGCAGCAGCACGGCCGCCATCAGGAACGACTTCCAGCGCAGGGCGCCCGCATTGTGCTGGAAGAACCAGGCCAGCATCAGCGGCGTGGCGATCTTCAGGAATTCGGACGGCTGGATGTCGATCACGCCGATATGCAGCCAGCGCCGCGCACCGAGCTTGATGGTGCCGAACAGCGCCACGGCCACCAGCAAGATCACCGATACCGTATACGCGGGCACGGCGATGCGCATCATCATCTGCGGCGTGACATTGGCCGCCACCCACATGACGAAAAAGCACAGCAGGATGTTGCGCAAGTGGTCCTCGATCTTGCCGGGGATGCCGATGCTGGCCGAATACAGGGTCAGCAGGCTGGTGCACAGCAGCATCAGGATGATGATCATCAGCGGCGGATCGAACACCGCCAGGTAGGGTTTGGCGCGCCGCCACAGCGAGCGCCTCTCGTTAATGGGCATGTGCTTCCTTATTGCCTGGCAGGCGGCGCCGGGGCGGCCTGCTCGTCGGTGATTTCTTCCAGGGTGCGCACTTCGTCGACATCTTCCTTGGGCACCTTGGTGGTGTCCTTTTCCTTGTCGCTCGGGCGCTTGCCCAGCAGGTAGTAGTCGAGCGCCTTGCGCGCGATCGGCGCGGCCACGCCGGCGCCGAAGCCCGCGTTTTCCACCACGATGGCGATCGCGATGCGCGGCTTGTCGGCCGGCGCGAAGGCCGTAAACAGGGCATTGTCGCGCAGGCGTTCGGCCAGCAGCTTGGCATTGTACTTCTCGTTTTTCTTGATGCCCACCACCTGAGCCGTCCCCGTCTTGCCGCCCACCGTGTACTGCACGCCGGTGAAGATGCGCGCTGCCGTGCCGCCCTGTTCGCTGGTCACGCCCACCATGGCACGCTTGATGATGTCGATGTTTTCCTGCTTGAGCGCGATGCGGTAGCTTTCCTTGGGCACCGTCAGGGTACGCGCGCGCGTGGCCGCGTCTTCGATGATTTTCACCAGATGCGGCTTCATCACCACGCCGTTATTGGCCAGGTTGGCCGTCGCGTGGGCGATCTGCAGCGGCGTGTAGGAATTGTAGCCGGAGCCGTTACTCACCGAAATCGTGTCGCCGCCCACCCATTTTTTCTGCTGCGGCGTCTTGAAGCGGTTGCGCTTCCATTCCGTCGACGGCAGCACGCCCGTCTTTTCATTATTCAGGTCGATGCCCGTCAGCTGGCCGAAGCCGAACGGCTTCATGAAGTCGTGGATGGCGTCGATGCCCATGTCGCGGCCCAGCTGGTAATAATAGGTGTTGCACGAGACGACGATGGACTTGTGCATGTCCACCGTGCCATGGCCGCCCACCTTGTCGTCGCGGAAGGTGTGGCCGCCGAGGATGAAGAAGCCAGGATCGGAAATCGACTGGCTCGGCGTGCGCTTGCCCAGTTCCAGCGCGGCCAGCGCCATGAAGGGCTTGAAGGTCGAGCCGGGCGCGTAGGTGCCCGACAGGGGCCGGTTGACCATCGGCCGGTCCAGCGAGGTATTGAGTTCGTTCCAGCTTTGCTGGTCGATGCCGTCGACGAACAGGTTCGGGTCGTAGCCTGGCTTGGAGACGTAGGCGAGGATGTCGCCCGTGGCCGGATCTATCGCCACAGCCGCGCCGCGCCATTCGCCGAACGCTTCCTCGACCACCTTCTGCAGCTCGATGTCGATCGACAGGATCAGGTTATTGCCGGGCGTGGCCGCCGTGCGCGACAGGGTGCGCATGGCGCGCCCGCCAGCCGACACTTCCACCTCTTCATAGCCGGTGGTGCCATGCAGCTGCTTTTCGTAGCTTTTTTCCAGGCCTTCCTTGCCGATATGGTCGGTGCCGTTGTAGTTGGCCGCGTCCTCGCCCTCTTCCAACGCCTTGGCCTCATTGCGGTTGATGCGGCCGATGAAGCCCACCACGTGCGACGCCACCTCGCCCATCGGATACTGGCGGAACAGGCGCGCCTGCACCTCCACGCCGGGGAAACGGAAACGCTGCGCCGTGAAGCGCGCCACCTCCTCGTCCGTCAGGCGCGTGCGCAGCGGCACGCTGACGAAGTTCTTCGATTCTTCCAGCAGCTTCTTGAAGCGGCGGCGATCCTTGACGTCGATCTGCACCAGGGTCGACAGCTCGTCGATCACCGAATCGAGGCTGGCGCTCAATTTCGACGGCGTGATTTCCAGGGTGTAGGCCGAGTAATTGCGCGCCAGGATCACGCCGTTGCGGTCGAGGATCAGGCCGCGCGTGGGCACGATGGGCACCACGGCGATGCGGTTGTCCTCGGCCTTGGTCGCGTAGTCCTCGTGCTTGATCACCTGCAGCCAGATAAAGCGCGCCAGCAGCAGCGAAAAGCAGACGAAGACGAGCGCGCCCAGGATGGTCAGGCGCATGCGGAAAAAATGCAGTTCGCGCTCGGTATTTTTCAGTTCGGTCATGGCAGGCGCCCGTCAGATCGGCCGGTTATGGTCGCGGTCCACGGCACGGCGCTGCGGCGCCAGCAGGATCCACGTCACGAAAGGCCACAGGGCGACGGCGACGAAGCTCTCGATGAAATTGAGCCAGCCGGGGAAACGGCCCGAGACGATCAGCCGCGTCAGCAATTGCAGCGCCTGCGTCAGCAGCAGCAGCGGCAGTACGTGCAGCGCCTGCGTCAGGATGGGGAACCACAGCACGCGGCGGTGCATCATGATGGCGAAATACGACAGCAAGGTATAGGCCAGCGCATTCTCGCCCAGCAGGGTCGAGTCGTGCACGTCCATCATCAG
Organism: Janthinobacterium sp. GW460-12-1-14-LB5; assembly: GCF_059423585.1. Lineage (NCBI taxonomy): Bacteria > Pseudomonadati > Pseudomonadota > Betaproteobacteria > Burkholderiales > Oxalobacteraceae > Janthinobacterium > Janthinobacterium sp. GW460-12-1-14-LB5. The sequence goes on from NZ_JBWKYD010000006.1 coordinate 241,597, forward strand.
GCCCATGAAGAACGCCACGCCGATGCCGACCTTGCGCGGCTGGTGTATGCCCCAGAAGACCAGCACCAGGGCGACGAAATCGGGCACGCCGACGAATTGCCCCCATGGCAGCAGATTCAGCAGAAAAGCGCACAGCAGGGAAAAACCGATGAACAGGGGGCTGACCGGCAGCAGGATGTAATGCGGGCGGTTCATCGTGTCGCTTCCTTCGGTGGCACGGCGGCAGGCGCTGGTGCAGGTCCTGCAGGCGCCGCGGGTTTCGGCGCGGGGGTGGCGGGCGGTTTCGCGGCCGGCGCTGTTGCGGCGGCGGCCGCAGGCTCCTTGGCCGGGTCCTTGATCGGCGCCATCTTGCCGGCGATCTTGCGGCCCGTCTTGACTTCTTCGGCCGGTGGGCGCGGCGGAATCTCGGGCGACGTCATCAGGATGAGCAGCTGAGTGTTGCGTTCGATGCCGGCCAGCGGCTGGCACACGACGCGGCCGAACGGGCCATGCGCATTGCGCTCGACCAGGGTCACGCGCGCCACGGCCAAGCCGGCCGGGTACAGGCCATCGAGGCCCGAGGTAATGACAATGTCGCCGATCTGGATGTCGGCGCTGGGGGCCGTGAAGCGCAACTCCATGGTGCCGGACTTGCCGCGGCCGATAGCCACGCTGCGCACGCCATTGCGCAGCAGTTGCACGGGGATGGCCTGCTCTTCGTCCGTCAGCAAGGTCACTTCGGAGGTGAACGGGAACACGCGCGTGACCTGCCCCACCACGCCCAGGTTGTCGATCACGGGGCGGCCCAGTTCCACGCCATGCTGGATGCCGCGATCGAGCACGATCTTGCGCGTAGCCGAATCGCGCGTGTCATACAGCACTTCGGCCATCATGGTCTTGACGGGCACGCGCTCGCGCGCTTCCATCAGCTTGCGCAAGTGGTTGTTTTCAACGATATTGAGCTGCGCCTGCTGCATGATCTGCGCCGAGGCGATCTGTTCGTGCTTCAGGTCGCGCACCTGTTTTTCCAGGGCGGACAGCGATGAAAAATAATTGCCGACGCCCAGCGCCACGTCGCGCGGCACCAGGGCCGCCATCTGCACCGGATACAGCACGGTGCCGACCGCCTGGCGCACGGCCGTCAGCGCGTGCATGCGCGAATCGACCAGCAACAGGGCGATAGAAATGCCGGCGAACACCATCATCTTGACGCGGGCGGAAGCGCCTTGTTTGAAAAGTGGCGGAGGACTGTATTCCATGACTTCCAATAATCAGGCCAGGCGCAGTGCGCCAACGTGCAGGCCCCGGTCAGACGCCGGCGCCAAAACCAAAAAAAGGCCGGAATGGTTTCCGGCCCTTCTGTCAGATTATTCGTAGGAGAAGATCGAGCCGAGCTTGTCCATACGTTCCAGGGCCATCCCGGAACCGCGCACCACGCAGGTGAGCGGGTCCTCGGCCACCAGCACCGGCAGGCCGGTTTCCTCCATCAGCAGGCGGTCCAGGTCGCGCAGCAGTGCGCCGCCGCCCGTCAGCATCATGCCTTTTTCGGCGATGTCGGCGCCCAGTTCCGGCGGCGTCTGTTCCAGCGCGTTTTTCACGGCCGAGACGATGTTGTTCAGCGGGTCGGTCAGCGCTTCGAGAATCTCGTTGCTGGAAATGGTGAACGAACGGGGGATGCCTTCGGACAGGTTGCGGCCCTTGACTTCCATTTCCTTCACTTCCGAGCCAGGGAAGGCCGAACCGATGGCCTTCTTGATGGCTTCGGCCGTCTGTTCGCCGATCAGCATGCCGTAGTTGCGGCGGATGTAGTTGACGATGGCTTCATCGAACTTGTCGCCGCCGACGCGCACGGAACCCTTGTAGACCATGCCGCCCAGCGAAATGATGCCCACTTCGGTGGTGCCGCCGCCGATGTCGACCACCATCGAGCCGGTCGCTTCCGACACGGGCAAGCCCGCGCCGATGGCCGCTGCCATCGGTTCCTCGATCAGGTACACCTGCGAGGCGCCGGCGCCCAGGGCCGATTCGCGGATCGCGCGGCGCTCGACCTGGGTCGAACCGCACGGCACGCAAATGATGATGCGCGGCGATGGACGGAAGAATTTCGAGTCGTGCACCATGCGGATGAATTGCTTGAGCATCTGCTCGGTCACGGTGAAGTCGGCGATCACGCCATCTTTCATCGGACGAATCGCTTCGATATTGCCCGGCACCTTGCCCAGCATCTGCTTGGCTTCCTTGCCGACTGCCTGAATGGTCTTCTTGCCATTCGGACCGCCTTCCTGGCGGATGGCGACGACGGATGGTTCGTCCAGGACGATACCGAGGCCGCGCACATAAATAAGGGTGTTGGCCGTGCCCAAGTCAATGGCCAGATCGGTGGAGATATACCTGCGTAAAAAACCAAACATGAGTGTCCTGTAGCGCATCGAGCTGCGCAAAAGCTGTTTATGGGGAGTTTCAAAGCGGGCGCTTTCAGGCACCCTGAAAATCCATGAAGGCGATTTTTCCGGGTTTCGCTTGGCGCTTGCGCAATCTTTTCTATGCTGCGGCAGCGGTCCATCAGCGCCGGCAACGCATTAACCCGCCATTCTACCTTATAATTTGAATGCGATTTGCTCAAAAACCATGGAAAAGTGCGACTCTTGCAGCCGCGAGTTACGCGGCATTCCTCGATTTTTGTGAGCAAAATAGCAGTAAATACCCGCGTTTTATCAAAACGCCAACTTAATACTAATGCGCGGCACTCCGCGCCATTCGCCATGTCCCTGACACTCTCCGACGTAAAACGCATCGCCCACCTGGCCCAACTTGAAATGGCCGACGACCAGGCCGTCACGTCTTTGGCCCAATTGAACAAGATTTTTGCACTGGCCGAGCAAATGCAAGCCGTCAATACCGATGGCGTGGCGCCCCTGAGCCACCCGCTGGCCGCCCACATGGACAATATCGCCCTGCGCCTGCGCGAGGACGTCGCCACGGAAACGAATCGCCGCGACGCCTACCAGGCCGTAGCGCCGAAGGTACAGGATGGACTCTACCTCGTGCCAAAAGTGATCGAATAAGCATCTTTCACACCCTCGCCGAATACGCTTGTCTTCCGCCGAATAAAATCAACTAGAAACGCCATGCATACAAAATCCATCAAACAGCTGTCCACGCTTTTGCAGAACAAGGAAATTTCCGCCGTTGCACTGGCGACGCATTTCCTCGACCGCATCGCAGCGGACGACTCGAACGCCTTCCTGCACGTCGACCGTGCGCTGACCCTGGCGCAAGCTGCCGACGCCGACGCGCGCATCGCCGCCGGCACGGCCACGCCATTGACGGGCGTGCCGATCGCGCACAAGGACTTGTTTGTCACGAAAGGCTGGCGCACGACGGCCGGCTCGAAAATGCTGGCCAATTACGCCAGCCCGTTTGACGCCACCGTGGTGGAAAAATTCCAGGCGGCCGGCATGGTCACCCTGGGCAAGGTCAACTGCGATGAATTCGCCATGGGTTCCGGCAACGAGAACTCGGCCTTCGGCGCCGTGCAGAACCCGTGGGACAAGACGGCCGTGCCGGGCGGCTCCTCGGGCGGCTCGGCCGCCGCCGTCGCGGCTGGCCTGGCGCCAGCGGCCACCGGCACCGATACGGGCGGCTCGATCCGCCAGCCTGCCGCCTTCTGCGGCATCACCGGCATCAAGCCGACGTATGGCCGCGTGTCGCGCTTCGGCATGATCGCCTTTGCCTCGTCGCTGGACCAGGGCGGCCCAATGGCCCGCTCGGCCGAAGACTGCGCCCTGCTGCTCACCGCCATGGCCGGCTTCGACGAGCGCGACTCGACCAGCCTGTCGCCAGAACAGGGCGGCGTGGCGGAAGATTTTTCGCGCGACCTGGAGCTCCCCCTGACGGGATTGCGCATCGGCGTGCCGCGCGAGTACTTCGGCGAGGGCCTGGCCAAGGACGTGGAAGCGGCCGTGCGCGGCGCGCTGGCGCAGTATGAAAAGCTGGGCGCCACCCTGGTCGACATCTCGCTGCCGAACACGGCCCTGTCGATTCCCGCCTATTACATGATTGCCCCGGCCGAAGCGTCGTCGAACCTGTCGCGCTACGACGGCGTGCGCTACGGCCACCGCGCCACCGAGTACAAGGACTTGCAGGACATGTACAAGAAGTCGCGCGCGCAGGGCTTCGGCCCGGAAGTGCAGCGCCGCATCATGGTCGGCACCTACGTGCTGTGCCACGGCTACTACGACGCCTACTACCTGAAGGCGCAAAAAATCCGCCGCCTGATCGCGCAGGATTTCGAGGCCGTGCTGAATGGCCCGAACGCCGTCTGCGACGTCATCATGGGCCCCGTCGCGCCGACCGTCGCGTGGGACCTGGGCGACAAGACGGACGACCCGGTAGCGAACTACCTGGCCGACATCTACACCCTGTCGACCAGCCTGGCCGGCCTGCCCGGCATGTCGATACCATGTGGTTTCGGCGCAGGAGAAAAGAATGGCAAGCGCCCTGTCGGCCTGCAAATCATCGGCAACTACTTTGGCGAAGCGAAGCTGCTGAACGTGGCCCACCAATTCCAGCAAGTGACGGACTGGCATACGCGTGCTCCAGGCAACGCAACGGCCGGCATCTAAGAACAAACGCGCCGCCACTGGCGGCGCCACCAAATTAAGCGAGAACACTATGCAATGGGAAGTCGTCATCGGTCTTGAGAACCACGTGCAGCTCACGACCGAATCCAAAATTTTCAGCGGTTCGCCGATCAAGTACGGCGCCGAAGCCAACACGCAGGCCAGCCCCGTCGATCTGGCGCTGCCCGGCGTGCTGCCGGTGATGAACAAGCAAGCCGTCGACCGCGCCATCCGCTTCGGCCTGGCCGTGGGCGCCACCGTGGCGCCGCACTCGGTCTTCGCGCGTAAAAACTATTTTTATCCCGATTCGCCCAAGGGCTACCAGATCAGCCAGTTCGAGGACCCCGTCGTCATCGGCGGCGCCCTGACCTTCGGCTATGAAAAGGATGGCGAATTCGTCACCAAGACGGTGAACCTGACACGCGCCCACCTGGAGGAAGACGCCGGCAAATCGCTGCACGAAGACTACGCGGGCATGAGCGGCATCGACTTGAACCGCGCCGGCACGCCGCTGCTGGAAATCGTCTCGGAGCCGGAAATCCGCAGCGCCGCCGAAGCCGTGGCCTACGCCAAGGCCCTGCACTCGCTGGTCATGTGGCTGGGCGTCTGCGACGGCAACATGCAGGAAGGCTCGTTCCGCTGCGACGTCAACGTTTCCGTGCGCCCCGTCGGCCAGAAGGAATTCGGCACGCGCTGCGAAATCAAGAACCTGAACTCCTTCCGCTTCATAGAAGAAGCCGTGCACGTCGAAGTGCGCCGCCAGATCGAGCTGATCGAAGACGGCGGCAAGGTCGTGCAGGCGACGCGTCTGTACGACCCGGACCGCAAGGAAACGCGCGAAATGCGCAGCAAGGAAGACGCACAGGATTACCGCTACTTCCCGGACCCGGACCTGCCGCCGCTGGTCATCTCGCCAGAGTGGATCGCCACGGTCAAGGCCTCGATGCCGGAACTGCCAGCCGCCATGCGCGCCCGCTTCATCAGCGAATACGCGCTGCCGGACTACGACGCGCTGGTGCTGACGCAGTCGAAGGCAATGGCCACCTATTTCGTCGCCGTGGTCGAGAAGGCCGGCAAGGAAAACGCCAAGGCCGCCGCCAACTGGCTGATGGGCGACGTATCGTCGACCCTGAACCGCGAAGGCGTGGACCTGGACGAGGCGCCTGTCTCCGCCGCGCAGCTGGCGGCCATGCTCAAGCGCATCGCCGATGGCACGATCTCGAACAAGGCGGCAAAAGAAGTCTTCGCCGGCATGTGGGAAGCGAAGTCCAGCGACGAGCACCTGGTCGACGCCATCATCGACGCCAAGGGCTTGAAGCAGATCTCGGACTCGGGCGCCCTGGAAGCCATCGTCGATGAAGTACTGGCGGCGAACGCCAAGTCGGTGGAGCAGTACCGCGCCGGCAAGGAAGCGGCGATCAACGCGCTGATCGGCCAGGCCATGAAAGCGTCCAAGGGCAAGGCCAATCCGGCCCAGCTGACGGAACTGCTGAAGGCCAAGCTGGCGGGATAATTTTCACTCGCCCCAAAAAAAGACGCTGCGGCGTCTTTTTTTTCGTCTGAACGATCCGCGCATAAACAAGTTTGTCTAGTTTCTATCCCTTGCCTGAAAGGCGTTTATGCGGCACTGAAAATTAAAGTATACATTTTTGTCTACAAGGTTTAATCTAGCCCTATTGAATTTCAGGCAAGAGGAAAACAGCATGGCCAAGACGCACGACATCCCGAAACCGACGGCAGCCGAACTCGATCTGCTGCAGGCGCTGTGGCCGCTGGGTGCGGCCACGGCCAAGCAGGTGCACGAGGCGATGGCGCTGGCCAAGCCGGCCATCACGTATGGCACGGTGCTGCGCCTGATGCAGATCATGCACGGCAAGGGCTTGCTGATCCGCGACGAAAGCCAGCGCTCGCACGTGTATGCACCGGCGCAGGCGCAGGACAGCCTGCAGACGAATTTGCTCAAGGAATTGATGCAGAAAGCCTTTGCCGGTTCGGCCAAGGCGCTGGTGCTGGCGGCGCTGCGCACGGGCGTGTCGCGCGCCGAACGCGAGGAAATCGAAAAAATGCTCAAGGACGATCTGTCATGAGCGGCTTCGTGCCGGCGCTGGGCTGGACCCTGCTGCACTTCCTGTGGCAAGGGCTGCTGATCGGCTGCGCCACGGCGCTGGCGTGGGGGGCCTTGCGCAATGCGCGTCCGGAGGCGCGCTACGCCGTCGGTTGCGGCGCCCTGCTGGCCTGCCTGGCATGGCCGGCGGCGGGCTTGTATCTGCGCCTGGCCGGGGCCGATGCCACGGGCGCCCTGTTCTCCAGCGCCTTGCTGCCCGCCGCCCTGCTGGCGCCCGACAGCCTGCCCGACCTGGACCTGCTGCTGCGCGCCGTCGTCGGTGCATGGGCCTTGTGCGCCGCCGTGCTGGCCGTGCGCATGGCACTGGGCATGCTGTGGATAGCGCGCAGCGTCAGGAACACGGGCACCGCGCATGGACAACTGCAGACAAGGCTGTCGCGCATGGCGCACGATGCCGGCGTGGCGCGGCCCGTGCGGCTGCGCGTGCTCGACAACATCGCCAGTCCGCTCACGGCCGGCATCTGGCGCCCCATGGTGCTGGTGCCCGCGGCGCTGCTCACCGGCATGCCGCCGCACCTGCTCGATGCGCTGCTGGCGCATGAACTGGCGCACATCCGGCGCCACGATTATCTGCTCAACCTGCTGCAAAACGCCATCGAGGCGCTGCTGTTCTTCCACCCGGCCGTCTGGTGGATTTCACGCGGCGTGCGCCTCGAACGCGAACACATTGCAGACGATTTCGCAGCAAGACAACTGGGCGAACCGCGGCGTCTGGCTCTTGCACTCTCGGAACTGGAACGTCTCCAGTTCTCAACCCACCACCTGGCCCAGGCGGCCAACGGAGGAGATCTCATGTCACGTATCAAACGATTGCTGCGCCCCGCACCACAAGCCCTGAACTGGAAGGCGGCGGTGCCGCTGCTGGCACTGGCCGGCGCCTGCCTCGGCATCTACGGCCAGGCCGTCGCCGCCGACAGCGCACCCGTGCTGGAGCGCCGCCCCGTCATCGACTTTGGCGTGTGCGGCAAACCGGTCTACCCGGCCGCATCGCTGCAGGCGAAGGAAACGGGCACGGTCGACATGTCCTTTGATGTCGACGCCACCGGCAAGGTCCAAGGGTCGAGCGTGGTCAAGAGCAGCGGCCATCCGGCCCTCGACGAAGCGGCGCGCACTGGCATCGCCAAGTGCACGTTCAAGCCGGCCCTCGCTGGCGGCAAGCCTGTCAGCGCCAGCGTCAAGGTGCAATACGTCTGGCGCCTGAACTAATGTCTGCGCGGCGGCAGGCAGCAGCGCTGCCGCCGCCGCTTGCGGGTATGATCATGGATTCTTCCACGCACCTGTGAACCCGCCATGAACAAGATCAAAACCGGCCTCGTCGGCTACGGCTTTGCCGGCTCCACCTTCCACGCTCCCGTCCTGTCCGCCATCGATGCCCTGGAACTGGCGGCCGTCGCCTCCAGCAAGCCGGAGCTCGTGCACAAGGATTGGCCGCACGCCACCGTGTATGCGGATGCGGCGCAGCTGTTTGCCGACCCGTCCATCGAACTGGTCGTCATCGCCGCCCCCAACGAGGCGCACTTCAGCCTGGCACAAGCGGCCCTGCAGGCGGGCAAACACGTGGTGGTTGACAAGCCCTTCACCATTTCCAGCGTTGAAGCACAGAGCCTGATCGCGCTGGCGAAAGAGCGCCAGCTGGTGCTCAGCGTGTATCACAACCGGCGCTGGGATGGCGACTTCCTGACACTGAAAGCGCTGCTGGCGCAAGGCACCCTGGGGCGCATCGCCAGCGTCGAATCGCACTTCGACCGTTTCCGCCCCGAGATCCGCCAGCGCTGGCGCGAATCCGGCGCGCCGGGCGGCGGCTTGCTGTACGACCTGGGTCCACACATGCTGGACCAGGCCATGCAGCTGTTCGGCCAGCCGGAAAAACTGTCCGCCGATATCGCCCTGCAGCGCGATGGCGCGCAAGCCGTCGACTACATGCACATCGTTTTGTACTACGACCGGCTGCGCGTGGTGCTGCAAGCCGGCTGCCTGGTGAAGGCGCCGACGGCGCGCTTCGCCGTGCATGGAGACCGGGGCAGCTTCGTGAAATTCGGCCTCGATCCGCAGGAAGATGCCCTGAAGGCGGGCGGCAGACCGGGCCAGCCCGGCTGGGGCGTGGACCCCGTGCGCGGCGCGCTGCACCTGGGCACGCAGCCGGACGGCCATTGCGAACACCTCGAAATGCAGGCGGGCCGCTATCAGGACTTTTACCAGGGCATGGCCGACGCCATCCGCCATGGCGCAGCGGCGCCCGTGGCGGCCGAGGATGCGGCAGCGACGATACGCCTGATCGAACTGGCGCTGCAAAGCGCTGCCGAAGGGCGCGTGCTCGCGGTCAGCTGATCGGGCTGCCGTCGCCGCATCAAGGCCGGCCCTGGTTCGTTCCCGCCGGCCAGACCAGTTCCACGCGTGCGGAACTGCCCGCCTTGACCTGCACCTTGCGTTCCAGCGTCTTGCCGGCCAGGGTGGCGCGCAGGCTGTAGCTTCCCGGCGGCAGTTTCGCCAGCAGGAACGGGCCGCTGGCCGTCGTGTCCAGCACCGGAGCGCCCTTGGCGTCGCGTATGTCCAGCTTCACGTCGGAGGCAAATTCCGCCTTGCCCGCCGCTTGCACGGAAAACACCAGGCTCAAGGGCCAATGCCGGCTGGCACTCTTGATGGCCGTCGACTCCTCGAGACCGATGCCGCCGCTCAGGTACTCTACCGCCCCGCTCTTCTGCACGGGCGGCAGTGCGCCGTCGGTTTGCGCCTGCGCCGCACTTCCCAGCAACAACCCGGCGGCCAGCATTGCCGCCGCCAGGGTCAAGGTACCGCGTCTGTCTGGTGCCATCTCACTCTCCTCGTGTTGGTTGAATCAAGATAGGAAGCGCAGCTTAGGCCAGCCTTAGCTTAGCGCTGGCGCATGGCCTCGGCGATCTTCTGATCCGTCTTGAACTGGCTCAGCGAATACACGGCCCAGATCGTCGCTGGCAGCCAGCCGATCAAGGTAATCTGCAGTATCAGGCAAATGATGCCGGCAATGGGGCGGCCGATGGTAAAAAAGGTCAGCCACGGCAGTAACAGGGCAATCAGCAAGCGCATCGTTCGTTCCTTGAGTAAACCCCTGTGCCGCGGGGACCGGGCCGGCATGCGCCGACGGTAAATTCAGTGAATCCGATTATAGCGATACCTGGCCCTCAAGCCTGCACGGGTGCCAGCAGTTTCTCCATCCAGGCCAGGATGGCGGCAAAGATCGCCTCGCGGTTCACTTCATTGAAGTTCTCGTGATAGTTGGCCGGGTAAAAATGGTAGTCGAGCAAGCCATCGGGCACGCTGCGCAGCAGGCTTTCCGTGGCGCGGCTATCGGCCAGCTTGTCGTCGCCCGCCACCACGGCGAACAAGGGGAAACGCCAGTCCGACAAGCCGCCCGCCAGCGCCTTTTGCGCCGACGTCAGCGCATGGGCGAAGCGCACCGATGCGGCACTGGCGCGTATGCCGTCGCGCTCGTCCTGGAAGTGGCGCGCGGTGATGGTTTGATCGTGCGTGAGCAGCATGGTCAAGTTGCCCAATGGCACTTTCATGGTGGGGAAGCGCTGCGCCAGCCAGCCGGACAACATCTGCAGCACCTTCGGCACGGGTATCGCATTCACATAGTACGGCGACGAAATGATGAAGCCCTTGATGGCCGCATCGCCCGCAAAGCGCCGCAGGCCCAGATGCGTGGCGATCAGGCCGCCCATGGAATGGCCCATGACGAACACGGGCACGCCCGGATAGGTCTGCTTGACCCAGGCGAGGAACAGCTCTTCGTCGTCGAGGAAAGCCTCGAACGCGGGGATATCGACCTTGCGCTGGCCATCGTGGCCCACCATGTCGAAGCTGACGGTGGCGATGCCGTGCTGGCGGAAGTACAGCGCCGGTGTGACGTAATCGCCCGCATGCGCCATGCCGCCGTGGATGGCCAGGATCACGGCACGTGGCTGTCGCGGCTGCTCCGGCTGCCAGATGTGGATGGGCCGCTCGACCTGGTCGCTGCACCGCAGGCTGGCCATCTTGTCTTCTGAAAAACGCATCGCTGCTCCTGTCATGCCCTGTCACGCCTTCAGGTGATCGATCAACTGGCGCGCATACAGGGGTAATTCACTGAACTGGCGCACGCAAATCGTCAGATTGCGTACCGACCAGGGATCGGATAATTCCAGGCAGCGCAGCGCCATCGTCTGCTGGCAGCGGCTGGCAGCTGCCAACGGCACCACGCTGATGCCCACGCCGCTGGCCACCATGCGGCACACGGCATCGAAGCTGCGCAGGCGCACGCGCACCTTCAACGGGCGGCCCAGGCGCGCGGCATGCATGCCCAGGTACTGCTGCATCGCGCTGTCGTCGGCCAGGCCGATGAAATCGTGATCCAGTACGCTGGCAAAGTCGACGACGCCATCCTGGCCCAGCGCGCGGTGATGCACGCCGTCTGCCGCGGCGATAACCACCAGGCGGTCGGGACGGAACAAGAACGTCTGCAAGCCGCGCATATCGACCGAGTCGGACACGATGCCCATGTCGGCCAGCCCTTCCGAGACAGCCTTGACGATATCGTAACTGAGGCGCTCTTCCAGGTCGATGGTCAGGTTCGGATGGCGGTCGAGAAAAGCGCCGAGCGCCTCGGGCAGGAATTCGCTGAGCGCTGCCGTATTGCACAGCAGCCGCAACTGCCCTTTCAAGCCGCGCGCAAATTCACCGAGCTCGCCGCGCATTTTCTCCATTTGCAGCAATACCAGGCGCGCGTGATGCAGCAAGGTCTGGCCCACGGGCGTCGGCTCCACGCCGCGCCGCCCGCGCAGCAGCAGGGGCATGCCCAGCATCTCTTCCATGCCGCGCACGCGCGCGCTGCTCGACGCCAAGGCGAGATGGCTGCGCGCGGCGCCCGCCGTCAGGCTGCCCGCTTCCACCACGTTGACGAACAGCTGCAAGTCGACCAGATCAAAACGCATGACAGCCCTCCTTTTTCGCCATCTTACCAGCCTTCGTATTTTACTGAGGCTGACTCAAAATAATCCACCTTGGCGAAACCGCCCAGCGCGCGCAGAATTCACGCAAAATCACTGTGGAATAGAAAAATGGAGACGTCATACCTGCTGGCCGTCGGCGCCAGCTTCCTCGTCGCTGGCTTCGTCAAAGGCGTAGTCGGATTGGGCTTGCCGACGGTGGCCATGGGCACGCTCAGCCTCGTCATGCCGCCCGTGCAGGCGGCAGCCCTGCTGATCGTGCCGTCGATGGTGACGAATATCTGGCAACTGGCGGCCGGCCCCGGCCTGCGCGCGCTGCTGCGCCGTTTGTGGCCCATGCTGACCGCCGTCATGGCCGGCACCGTGGCGGGCGGCGCCCTGCTGCCGGCCGACAGCGGGACCTTGGCCGTCGTCGCGCTGGGCGTGGCGCTGATGCTGTATGCGCTGGCGGGCCTGTTCTCGCTGCAGTTGCGCGTGCCGGCGCGGCATGAAGCGTGGCTGGGGCTCATGGCGGGCGCGGTGACGGGCCTGGTGACGGCCGCCACGGGCGTGTTCGTGATCCCCGCCGTGCCGTATCTGCAGGGACTGGGGCTGGCGCGCGATGCGCTGGTGCAGGCCCTGGGCCTGGCGTTTACGGCATCGACCGTGGCGCTGGCGGCCAGCCTGGCCCTGCACGGCGACTTCAGCCTCGGTGCGGCCGGCGCATCCGCGTATGCGCTGCTGCCGGCGCTGGCCGGCATGCTGGCCGGTCAATGGCTGCGCGGGCGCATCGCGCAGCACGTGTTCAGGCGATGCTTTTTTGTCGGCCTGTTCGCCCTGGGCCTGCATGCGGCGCTCAAACCATGGCTGGCGTGATGCGGATAGACTGGCAAGGGGACGGCGCGCTGTGCGCGTGGATCGACGGCCAGCAGGTGGCCATGCTCGATATCAGCAGACATGCGGATGAAGTGACGGTGAACATGCTGTTCGTGAAACCGCCGTTCCGGCGGCGCGGCATCGGCGGCGCGCTGCTGCGCCAGCTGCTGCAATGCCACCCGCAAGCCGGCGCCGCCTGCAGCGACCCGCGGTTGCGGGCGCTGCTGGAAAAGACGACTTAAATACCGTAGCGCGTGCGGTACGCGGAAACGGCATCCTTATATTGGAGCAGTTCCGGATCGGCGCCAGCGCCGTTCAGATAGCCGAACAAGTCGTCCAGGTTGCCGATCGAGATGACGGGAATGCCGTACTGTTTCGACACTTCCTGCACGGCCGAACTTGGCGACAGCTGGCCGTCCGGGCCCGAACGCTCCATGCGGTCCAGGGCGATCAGCACGGCGCATGGCTCGGCGCCAGCGGCGCGGATCATGTCCACCGATTCGCGTACCGAGGTGCCGGCCGAGATCACATCGTCAATAATGACAACTTTGCCATGCAGCTTGGCGCCGACGATGGTGCCGCCTTCGCCATGGTCCTTGGCTTCCTTGCGGTTGAAGGCGAACGAGGTGTTGCGGCCCTTGCCGGCCAGCGCCACGGCGGTGGCCGACGCCAGGGTGATGCCCTTGTAGGCGGGCCCGAACAGCATGTCGAATTCGACGCCCGAGTCGAGCAGGGTCTGCGCGTAGAACTGCGCCAGCTCGGCCAGAGTGGCGCCGTCATGGAACAGGCCCGCATTGAAGAAGTACGGCGACTGGCGTCCGGCCTTGGTGGTGAACTCGCCAAACCGCAAGACTCCCTTGGATACTGAAAACGCGATAAACTGCTGGCGTAAATTATTCACATTAGCCTCATTTTTTAAAAGTGCCTGTATTTTAATCCGCGCGCAGCGGCGAGACAATCGCCATGCCGCGCCCGCCGGCCCCGTCCAGCGCCGCTGGCGCTCACCATTGACTCTCGACCTATGCCAAAAATTATCTCCGCCAACCTGAACGGCATCCGCTCCGCCGCCAAAAAAGGCTTTTTCAACTGGATGGGCACGCAAACGGCCGATTTCATCTGCGTGCAGGAATTGAAGGCGCAACTGCCCGACATGACGCCGGAATTCCTCAACCCGCACGGCTATCATGGCCATTTCCACTATGCCGAGAAAAAAGGCTATTCCGGCACGGGCGTGTACAGCAAGGTCGAGCCGGACGCCGTGCATATCGGCTTCGGCAGCCCTGAATTCGATGCCGAAGGACGCTATGTACGGTGTGATTTTGGCAACCTGTCCGTCATTTCCGTGTACTGCCCCTCCGGTTCGTCCGGCCCGGAGCGCCAGGAAGCCAAGTTCCGCTTCATGGAGCTGTTCCTGCCGCACTTGCTGGAATTGAAGGCGCTGGGCCGCGAAGTGGTCATCTGCGGCGACTGGAACATCGCCCACCACGAAATCGACCTGAAAAACTGGAAGGGCAACAAGAAGAATTCCGGCTTCCTGCCAGAGGAACGCGCATGGCTGACGCGCGTCTTCGATGAAGTGGGCTTCGTCGACGTGCACCGCGGCCTGGACAAGCGCGAAGACCAGTACACCTGGTGGAGCAACCGCGGACAAGCCTACGCGAAGAACGTGGGCTGGCGCATCGATTACCACGTCGCCACGCCAGGCATTGCGGCACAGGCGCATACGGTCAGCGTCTACAAGGACGAGCGTTTTTCCGATCACGCGCCTTTGATCATCGATTACACGATCAAGGCATAAGCACCGCTACAGGCTGCGCCGGCTTTCAAAGTGGCGCGGCTCGCCCGTCAATGGATCCGTGAAATCGATGGCGCGCGCCAGCAGCTGCAAGGGCTGCGACATGTCGTCTTCCTTGCACGGCAGCGCCACCGGGTAAAACGCATCGTTGACGATGGGGATGCCCAGCGAGGCCAGGTGCACGCGCAGCTGGTGCTTGCGGCCCGTGTGCGGCTGCAGCCGGTACAAGACCACATCACCGCGCTCTTCGATCACGCCGATGACGGTTTCCGAATTCGGCTCGCCCTCCTCCTCGCGCATGAGGAAAAACTGCTCGCCTTCAACCATGCGGCTGCGGTAGGTAAACGGGAAATCGCGGCCCGCCAGCACGGGCGCCAGCGCCTCGTACGTCTTGCGCACTTCGCGGCGCTGGAACAGCGTTTGATACGCGCCCCGGCTGGCTATCTGGCGCGAAAAAATCACCACGCCGGCCGTCTCGCGGTCAAGGCGGTGGATCGGCGTGAGGTCGGCGTTATCGAGCCGTTTCTTCAGACGCGTCAGCAAGGTCTCCTGCACGAAGCGCCCGCCCGGCGTCATGGGCAGGAAATGCGGCTTGTCGACCACGACCAGATGCTCATCCTGGAACAGGATCTCTTCCTGGAAGGGGATCGGCGTCTCGCGCTCCAGCTCGCGGTAGTAAAAAATGCGCATGCCGCGCCGGTATGCGCTGTCGGGCCCCAGCGCGGCGCCGTCGCCATCGACCACTTCGCCGCGCGCCATGCGGTCCCGCCATTGCGCGGCACTGATCTGCGGATAGCGTTCGATCAGGAAGGTGAGCATGTCCGGCCACTGCCCCTCCGGCAGCCACAGATAGCTGGGCGCCACGCCGTCGCGCATGGGCAAGGGAGCGGCGGCGTGACGGGACGACATCCTAGCGCTGCGCGATGGCGTTGCTGCGGTACGGCGGCAAGGCATCCACGCTGACGCCCTTGCTGCGCGCGTACAAGGGCAGCACTTGCGCCATGTGGCTGTTCATCTGCGAGATGCGGTCCTTGCCCGATGGGTGCGTCGAGAGGAATTCGGGCGGCGCGCCCGCGCTTACTGCCGCCATTTTCTGCCACAGCACCACGCCGGCGCGCGGGTCGAAACCGGCGCGCGCGGCCAGGTCCATGCCGATCAGGTCCGCCTCGCGTTCATCATCGCGCGAAAACTTCAGCATCACGCCCTTGGCCGCCATATTCGTGGCGGTGCTGGTCAGATTCGGATCGACGCCGAGCCAGGCCGACAGGCCCGCGCCGGCCAGCTTGGCGCCGACGGCGGCCAGGTTGCCCTTGCCGGCCTGCGCCTGCGAGTGTTCGCGCAAGGCGTGCGAAATTTCATGGCCCATGACGATGGCGACTTCGTCGTCCGTCAGATTCAGCTTGGTGATGATGCCGCTGTAAAAAGCGATCTGCCCGCCCGGCATGCAAAAGGCGTTGACCTCGTCCGAGTTGAGCAGGTTGACCTGCCAGTTCCAGCTGGCCGCCGCCTCGTTCCAGCGCGTCGCAAACGGGATGATGCGCTGGGCGATGGCGCGCAGGCGTTTGACCTGCGGATCTCTGTCGGGCACCAGCGCATTTTTTTCCTTCGCCTCGTTGACCAGCTGCGTATATTGCTGCTTCGACTGTGCATTGAAATCGGCGCCGCCGGCAAAGATGCGCGAAGTCGACAAGGGACGCACCTCGATGCCATCCTGTACCGTCGCCTGCTGGGCGTGGACGGACAGGGGCGCCAGCGCGGTGGCCGTGCACAGGCTGGCCAGGATGGTGTAACGTTTAAGGGATATTGGTGCCATTGGCAGACCTCCATGGAGCGATTTTAGGCAGCATCATCATGGCCGGGAAGGCCAGGAAGAAGCACACGATGAAAAACGAGAACCAGCCCAATTCCGCGACCAGAAAGCCCACCGAGGCATTGATCAGGGTGCGCGGCACGGCGCTCAGGCTGGAAAACAGGGCATATTGCGTGGCCGTGTAGCGTGGGTCCGTGCTGCGCGACAGAAACGCGACAAAGGCGGCCGCGCCCAGACCCAGGCTGGCGAACGCTTCAAAACCGATCACGGCGCTGAGCAGCATGGTGTTCGGCCCCACCTGCGCCAGCCAGGCGAAACCGAGAATGGCGATCGCCTGCAGCGCGCCGAATACCCACAGGCCCCGGTTGATGCCCAGCTTGAGCATCCACACGCCGCCCACCACACCGCCGGCCAGGCTGGCCCAGAAACCCGTGGTATTGGCGGCCAGGCCGATCTGCGTCATGGAAAAACCCAGGTCCAGATAAAACTTCGTCGCCAGCGCCGTCGCCATGCTGTCGCCTATCTTGTAGAGTAATACGAAAGCGAGTATCCACATTGCGTTACGCCAACCATCGCGCGCGATGAATTCCTGGAACGGCAAAATAATCGCTTCGCGCATGGTCTTCGGCGGCGAGCCGTACACGGTGGGTTCCTTGATCAGCAAAGTGCACACGAGGCCCGGCAGCATGAAGGCGGCCGTGATCCAGAAGACGGGCTGCCACGGCATGCGGTCGGCCAGGATCAGCGACAGCGCGCCCGGCACCATGCCCGCCACTTTATACGCGTTGACGATGACGGCGGCGCCCAGGCCCTGCTCGTTATCGCTGAGGATTTCGCGCCGGTAGGCGTCGATGACGATGTCCTGGCTGGCCGACAGAAAGGCGACCCCGCCGGCAGCGGCCGCGATCAGGCCGATCTGCGTGAGCGGGTCCAGCATGCCCATGCCGCCGATGGAAAAGAACAGCGCCACTTGCGTGGCCGCCATCCAGCCGCGCCGGCGCCCCAGTCCCAGGATGCGGTAGCGGTCCATCAGGGGCGCCCACAGGAATTTCCAGATGTAGGGGAACTGCACCAGGGCGAACAGCCCCAGCGCCTTGACGTTCAAGCCCGACTTGGCCAGCCATGCCTGCAGCAGGTACAGCAGAATGAACAGGGGCAGGCCGGAACTGAAGCCCAGCACCAGCACGGCCAGCATGCGGCCATTGGCATAGGAACGCCAGCCAGGCGCCGGGCTTGTGGTCATCAATGCACCGCTTTTTTACGCAGGCGGAAGACGGCCAGGTCGCCGCGCAGGTTCGGCAGCACGGAGACCATCTTGCCTTCGGCCAGGGCCACGCAGTCGATCACTTCCAGGCCGCATTCTTCGGCCAGTTCGCGGAAGTCGTTGATGGTGGCGCAGCGCACGTTGGGCGTGTCGTACCACTGGTAAGGCAGCGACTTCGACACGGGCATGCGGCCTTTCAGCAATGCCACGCGGTGCGGCCAGTAGGCGAAGTTGGGGAACGAGACGATGGCCTCGGCGCCCACGCGCACGATGTCGCGCAGCAGCGGCTCGACCTGCTTCATCATCTGCAGCGACGACAGGCACAACACCGTATCGAAACTGTTGTCGCCAAAGATGGCCAGGCCCTTTTCCATGTCCTGCTGGATCACATTGACGCCGCGCAAAGTACTGGCCAATACCTTGTCGTCGGCGATCTCGATGCCATAGCCGCTGCATTCCTTGTCGCTTTGCAGGTACTGCAGCATCACGCCTTCGCCGCAGCCCACGTCCAGCACATGCGCGTTGTTCGGCACCCAGTGGGCGATGAAGGCCAGGTCGGGGCGCAGCGCGCTCAATTCGTCAAAAGTCATGCTGTCTCCTTCGCGCCCTGGCGGACGGCGGTGTTCTTTACTGCGGCGGGCGCGCCCACGTTGATGTCATTCCATACCTGGCCATAATAAGCACGCACCATGTTCATATAGCGCGCATCTTCCAGCAGGAAGGCGTCGTGGCCGTGCGGCGCGTCGATTTCGGCATAGGTCACCTGGCGGCGGTTGCACACCAGCGCTTCGACGATTTCGCGGCTGCGCTCGGGCGAGAAGCGCCAGTCGGTGGAAAACGAGGCGAGGAAGAATTTGGCCTTGGTGCCCGACAGGGCCTTGGCCAGGTCGCCGCCATGCGCGCGCGCCGGGTCGAAGTAGTCGAGCGCCTTGGTAATCAGCAGATAGGTGTTCGCGTCGAAGTACTCGGAGAACTTGTCGCCCTGGTAGCGCAGATACGATTCGATCTCGAAATCGATGCCGAAGCCGAATTTGTAGTCGCCCGTCTGCGCCGCATCGCGCAGCTTGCGGCCGAATTTCTCGGCCATGTCATCGTTCGACAGATACGTGATGTGGCCCACCATGCGCGCCACGCGCAAACCGTTCTTCGGCACCACGCCGTGCGCATAAAAGTCGCCGCCACGATAATCGGGGTCGGACAAAATGGCCTGGCGCGCCACGTCGTTGAAGGCGATGTTTTGCGCCGACAGCTTGGCC
Organism: Janthinobacterium sp. GW460-12-1-14-LB5; assembly: GCF_059423585.1. Lineage (NCBI taxonomy): Bacteria > Pseudomonadati > Pseudomonadota > Betaproteobacteria > Burkholderiales > Oxalobacteraceae > Janthinobacterium > Janthinobacterium sp. GW460-12-1-14-LB5. Next base: position 260,267 of record NZ_JBWKYD010000006.1, read on the forward strand.
GTCGAGGCGATCACCACGCAGTGGCGCAGCCGTTCTGGGAACATGATGCTCCACGCCAGCGCCTGCATGCCGCCCAAAGACCCCCCCATCACGGCGGCGAACTGGGCGATGCCCAGTTCATCGGCCAGGCGCGCCTGCGCGCTGACCCAGTCTTCCACCGTCACGACAGGAAAGCTGGCGCCATACGGCTTGCCGGTAGCGGGATTGGTGTGCATGGGGCCCGTCGAGCCGAAGCAGGAGCCAAGGTTGTTGACGCCGATGACGAAGAATTTGTCCGTGTCGAGCGGCTTGCCGGGACCGACCATATTGTCCCACCAGCCCGTGCTTTTCGGCTCGTCCGCGTAGACGCCGGCCACGTGGTGCGAGGCGTTCAGGGCGTGGCAGACCAGCACCGCGTTCGATTTGTCGGCGTTCAGGGTGCCGTAGGTTTCATACATCAACATATAGTCCCGCAGCGATGCGCCGCTTTGCAGCTGCAGGGGTTGCGCAAAATACATAGTTTGCGGCGAAACGATTCCAATGGATGACATGTGTGTCGGTTTATAAAAGGGAGGCGGCCCCACGGGCCATGGTCGATGCAGCACCGCGATGATAGGTGCTGCAACTTTAACATCAGGACACCTCTTGCCGCGCGCGAGGTGTCCTAATGCTTAAGGTGACAGTTTACATGAGCTGCAACTGTTGTACGGCTTCCGCGATCACATTTGGTTCCATCGAACGCATAATTTTGCGCATTTGTGGTGCGATCAGGCCCAGGTCGCTGTTGAGGATCTCTTGCTTGACCGCCAACAGTTGTGCCGGATGCATGGAAAACTCGCGCAAACCCATGCCCAGCAGCAAGCGCGTGAGCTTCACGTCGCCCGCCATCTCGCCGCAGACGGCCACGTCGATGCCCGCCTTGTGGCCGGCCGCGATCGTCATGGAGATCAGTTGCAGCACGGCCGGATGCAGCGGATTGTACAAATGCGCCACTTCATAGTCGACCCGGTCGATGGCCAGGGTGTACTGGATCAGGTCATTCGTGCCGATCGACAGGAAATCCATGCGCTTGACGAACATCGGCAGCGCCAGCGCGGCGGCCGGAATCTCGATCATGGCGCCCACTTCCACGGCATCGTCGAACTTGACGCCCTCCTCGCGCAGGCTGGCCTTCGCTTGCGCGATCATGGCCAGCGACTGGTCGATCTCGAAGGCATGTGCCAGCATCGGGATCAGGATGCGCACCTTGCCAAAGGCGGAAGCGCGCAAAATCGCGCGCAGCTGCGTCAGGAACAATTGCGGCTCGGCCAGGCAGTAACGGATCGCGCGCAAGCCCAGGGCGGGATTCAAGGCCGTATGGTCGGACTGGTCGAGCGGCTTGTCGGCGCCGATGTCGAGCGTGCGGATGGTCACCACGCGCCCTTTCATCGACTGCACCGTGTTGCGGTAAGCCTCGAACTGCTCGTCCTCGGTGGGAATCTTGTGGGCGCGGCCCATGAACAGGAATTCGGAGCGGAACAGGCCCACGCCGCTGGCGCCCGACTCCAGCGCAAACGCGCAATCCTCGGGCAATTCGATATTCGCCAGCAGGGTGACGGGCGTGCCGCATTTGGTCACGGCCGGCGTCTTTTTCAGCTTGCCCAGCTTCTTGCGCGCGCGCTGCATGGCCACCTGGCGCTCGCGGTACTGCTCCAGCACCAGCGCGCTGGGGTTGGCGATGACCACGCCGGCGTCGCCATCGATGATCAGCCAGTCGTCCTGCTCGATCAGCATCGACGCCTGCGACATGCCGACGGCGGCGGGTATATCGAGGCTGCGCGCGACGATGGCCGTGTGCGAGTTCTGCCCGCCCACGTCGGTGATGAAGCCGATGAAGGAGCGGTCGCGAAATTGCAGCATGTCGGCTGGAGAGATGTCGTGCGCGACGACGATCATCTGCGCCACCAATTCATCCGCCGTGGCCGCCTTCGGCAGCAGCTGTTCCGTGCCCAGCAAGACCTTCAGCACGCGCTCCGCCACTTGCTGGATGTCGGCCTTGCGTTCGCGCAAATACGGGTCTTCGATTTCGTCGAACTGCGCCGATAATTCATCAATTTGCGTCAACAGCGCCCATTCGGCGTTGTAGTGGCGCGAACGAATGATGTCGAGCGGCGCTTCGGCGATCATCGGGTCGGACAGGATCAGCGCATGCACGTCGATGAACGCGCCCAGTTCCGTGGGGGCATCCTTGGGCAGCTCGTTCCACAGGGTTTGCAGCTCCTTGTGGACGGTGGCGATGGCGTTTTGCAAACGCTGGACTTCGGCTTCGATCTGTTCCTGGGCGACCAGGTAGTGTTTGACGTCAAGGGCGGCCGGCGCCAGCAGATGCGCGCGGCCAATGGCGATGCCGCGGGAAACCGGGATGCCGTGGAGCGTGAAAGATGCCATGGGGTGACCTGTCGGAATGCGGCTGCGGCTGCGTTCGGCGGGCATTACTCGCCTTCGCCAAACCTGTCATTAATCAGGGCGGTGAGCGCATCGACACATGCCTGCTCATCATCGCCCTCGGCTTCCAGGGTCACTTTCGCGCCCTTGCCGGCGGCCAGCATCATCACGCCCATGATGGACTTGGCGTTGATGCGGCGCGCGTTGCGGGTCAGCCAGACGTCGCTCTTGAACTTGGCGGCGAGCTGGGTAAATTTGGCGGAGGCGCGTGCGTGCAGTCCCAGCTTGTTGATGATTTCGAGTTCTTTTTGAATCATTTTTGTATGGTCTCTATCCCTGAATGCGCTACGCTGATGACAATCTTGGCCTATAAAACCCGCCGCCTTCAGGGCGGCGGCCATGCATTTCCTTATTCGCCCACGCGGATGCGGTTATCGACGCGCACGGCGCCGCTTTGCGCACCGGCCAGCGCCATCTCCACCACCACGTCGAGCGTGTCGCGGCGATACGTGATGGCGCGCAGCAACATCGGCAGACTGATGCCGGCGATGACTTCCACGCGGCCCGCATCGGCCAGCTTGTTGCAGCAGTTCGACGGCGTGCCGCCCTTCACGTCGGTAATCACCAGCACGCCGGAGCCGTCATCGAGGCGGCAGATGGCTTCGGAGGCCAGCTTTTGCACTTCCGCCAAGTCCTGGTCGGCGACGACGTCGATGGCTTCAAAACGTTCTGTTGGCCCGCGAAACACATGCGCGCAGGCGGCGATGAAGGCCTGTCCCAGCGGTGCATGTGTCATGAGCAAAATCCCTACCATAGTCATTTCACCTTCTAGCGCTGCTGCGCTTGCGCAACGCCATGCTCGACGGCATCGACAAACATGGCAGCCACGTCAAAACCTGTCTGCTGCATGATTTCCTGGAAGCAAGTCGGGCTGGTGACATTGACTTCCGTCAGATAGTCGCCGATCACGTCCAATCCTACCAGCATCAGGCCCCGCGCGGCCAGGATCGGGCCCAGCTTTTCTGCGATTTCCAGATCGCGCGCCGTCAATGGCTGCGCCACGCCCGTGCCGCCAGCCGCCAGGTTGCCCCGCACTTCGCCCGCCTGCGGGATGCGCGCCAGCGAAAACGGCACCGGCTTGCCGCCGATGACGAGGATGCGCTTGTCGCCCTTGACGATGTCGGCGATGAAACGCTGCGCCATGATGGTCTGCGCGCCGTTCTCGCTCAAGGTCTCGATGATGGCGCCCAGGTTCAGGCCATCGGCCTTGACGCGGAAGATGCCCGTGCCGCCCATGCCGTCGAGCGGTTTGAAGATGACGTCCTGGTGTTTGGCGTGGAAGGCGCGCAGGCGCGCTTCATCCGACGTCACCAGGGTCGGCGAGGTGAATTCGGAAAACTGGGCAATGGCCAGCTTTTCATTGTTGTCGCGGATGGCGGACGGCTTGTTGAAGACGTGCGCGCCCTGCTTTTCCGCCAGTTCCAGCAAATACGTGCCGTACACATATTCCATGTCAAACGGCGGATCCTTGCGCTCGATGATGGCGTCCAGGGCCGACAGGCGCACTTCCTCGGTGGAAACGACCTTGTACCAGTCGTGTTCGTCGCCAGTCAGCGCGATGTGTTTGACCCGTGCCGTGACGATGCCTTCTTCCAGCGCCATGTCCTTCTGCTCGAAGGCGTACACGGCGTGGCCGCGTTTGGCCGCCTCGCGCATCATGGCGAAGGTGGAATCTTTGTAAGTCTTGAAGCCTGCCAGCGGGTCGGCAAGGAATGCAATTTTCATGGTGCGTCCAATCGGGGAGCCTGGATAAGGAATGCTTGATTCTAGCCGAGATCGCCAGGCGCAGTGGTCACTGCGCCCGGCGAGCCGCAGGGCGGGATCAATACACCTCGGGATTCGGGTCCGTGCGCTCCATTTCCAGCGACGCGGCCAGCAAGGCCAGGCGCGCCACCACGCCATACACATAGAAGCGGTTCGGCGCGGCCGTGCCCGGCTTGGCCTTCAAGTCCGGCACGGCATGCTGCTGGGCAAACGCCAGCGGCACGTACTGCGAGCCGGGCGCATTCAGGTTCTGGTCCACGCCCTTCTCCGCGTGCACGCGGTAGAAACCGCCCACCACATAGCGGTCGATCATGTAGACGACCGGCTCGGCCACGGCATCCTTGATGCTTTCAAACGTGGGCACGCCTTCCTGGATGATCACGTCCGTGACGACCTTGCCGTCCTTGACGATGGACATCCTGTCGCGCTGCTTGCGCGACAGGTCGCGCACTTCGCTCGCGTCGCGCACCGTCATGATGCCCGTGCCATACGTGCCCGCATCGGGCTTGACGATGACGAAGGGCTTTTCCTTGATGCCATATTCCTTGTATTTCTTGCGGATCTTGGCCAGCAGCACGTCCACGCTGGCAGCCAGCGCGTCTTCGCCCTCGCCTTCCTGGAAGTTGACGTCGCTGCACTTGGCGTGGAAGGGATTGAGCATCCACGGGTCGACATCGATCATCTTGCCGAATTTTTTCACCACTTCATCGTAAGCCGTGTAGTGGTTGCTCTTGCGGCGCAAGGCCCAGCCCGCGTGCAAGGGCGGCAACAGGCTTTGTTCATGGATGTTTTGCAAGATATCGGGGATGCCGTCCGACAAGTCATTATTCAGCAAGATCGTGCACGGGTCGAAATCCTTCAAGCCCAGGCGGCGGCCATTGTTCAGGCGCACGAGCGGCTCGATGACGAGCATGTTTCCATCTGGCAACGCCAAGGGTGTCGGCTGAGTAATCTCGGGCGACCACGAACCGAAGCGCACGTGCAGCCCCGTCTGGCGGAAGATCTGCATCAGGCGCGCCACGTTCTGCAGGTATTGCGGCGTGGTGTTGTGCAATTCCGGCACGATCAGCAGGTTGCGGGCATCCGGGCAATACTTGTCGATGGCGGCCATGGCCGCCTGCACGGACAGGGGCAGCATTTCCGTGGCCAGGTTATGAAAGCCGCCAGGGAACAGATTGGTATCGACGGGCGCCAGTTTGTAGCCGGCATTGCGCAAGTCTACCGAGCAATAGAAGGGCGGCGTGTGCTCTTGCCACTCCATGCGGAACCAGCGCTCAATGGCCGGCGTCGCGGCCAGAATCTTTTTTTCGAGGTCGAGCAGCGGTCCGGTCAGGGCCGTGACGAGATGGGGAACCATAGTTACATCCTTAAATTATGTGCAGTATTCAAAAAAGCACACAGAACTGCCGACTATATTACCGTGTAAGTACCCCAAATCGGGGCAAAAGCCTTGTTTTAAAGACCTTTTCCATTCCCACAACGAAAAAAAGGCACCTCAATGAGGCGCCTTTTCCAGCCGGACATGCCGCGCCGGGGCGCGGGCATGCCAGAACATTGCTATTTAGCCATGATATGCTTGCTCGCCATGGCTGGTGATGTCGAGGCCTTCGCGCTCTTCTTCTTCCGGTACGCGCAAGCCGATGACGATGTCGACCAGCTTATAGGCGACGATGGAGACCAGCGCCGACCACAGGATGGTGGTACCGACCGCTTGCGCCTGCACCCACACCTGATGAGCGATCGAATACGGGTCGGCCGACATCTTGTTGGTGACGTAGTCGAAGATGCCCTGGCCGCCCAGTTGCGGTGCCGCAAACACGCCCGTCAGCAAGGCGCCGAGGATACCGCCCACGCCATGCACGCCGAACACGTCGAGCGAATCGTCGGCGCCGATCAGGCGTTTCAGGCCATTCACGCCCCACAAGCAGACGATACCGGCCAGCAAGCCGATGACCAGGCCGCCCATCGGGCCGACAAAGCCGGCCGCCGGGGTGATCGCCACCAGGCCGGCCACGGCGCCCGATGCGCCACCGAGCATGGAAGGCTTGCCTTTGCTGATCCATTCGCCAAATACCCACGACAGGGTGGCGGCAGCAGTGGCCAGCAAGGTATTGACGAAAGCCAATGCCGCCACGTCGCCCGCTTCCAGCGAGGAACCCGCATTGAAGCCGAACCAGCCCACCCACAGCAGCGACGCACCGATCATGGTCATCGTCAGCGAGTGCGGCGCCATCGATTCGCGGCCGTAGCCGACGCGCTTGCCGATCATGATGGCGCCCACCAGGCCGGCGACGGCGGCATTGATGTGCACCACGGTGCCGCCGGCGAAGTCCAGCGCGCCTTTTTGCCAGATCCAGCCCGCTTTCAGGGCTTCGCTGGCCGAGGTGGCGGCGTTGGTGATCAGGTCAGGACCGGTCCAGAACCAGACCATGTGGGCGGCCGGCAGGTAGGCAAACGTGAACCACAGCACGACGAAGGCCAGCACGGCGGCAAACTTGGCGCGCTCGGCAAAGGCGCCGACGATCAGTGCGCAAGTGATGGCGGCAAACGTGCCCTGGAAGGCCACGAAGACGAACTCGGGAATGACGACGCCCTTGCTGAAGGTGGCGGCGGCGGCAAACGTGCCCTTGGCCGGGTCCCAGATACCGTTCAGGAACAGGCGGTCGAAGCCACCGAAGAAGGCGGTTTTTTCCGTGAAAGCGATCGAGTAGCCATAAATGCACCACAGCACGATCACCAGCGCGAACACCATGAACACTTGCATCAGCACCGACAGCATGTTCTTCGAGCGCACCAGGCCGCCATAGAACAGGGCCAGGCCGGGGATGGTCATCAAAATCACCAGCAAGGTGGAAATCATCATGAAACTGGTATCGCCCTTGTTGGCGACGGGCGCGGCGGCTGGCGCGGCAGCGGCCGGGGCCGGAGCGGCGGCAGCCGCCGCTGTTGCGTCAGCCGCGGGCGTGACGGCGGGGGCGGCGACGGCCGACGTCGTGGCCGCCTCCGTCTTGGCGGGAGCATCGGCAAAGCTCGGCGTGGCGACGCCAAACGCACACAGACAGGCAAACCCAGCTAGCAATTTTGTTATATTTTTACGCATCGATATTCCCCTTAGAGCGCTTCGTTGCCGGTTTCACCGGTACGGATGCGGATGACCTGTTCCAGGTTGTAGACGAAAATCTTGCCATCGCCGATCTTACCGGTACGCGCGGCACCTTCGATCGCCTCGATGGCCTGGTCGACAATGGCGTCATCGACGGCCGCTTCAATCTTGGTTTTTGGCAAGAAATCGACGACATACTCGGCACCACGGTAGAGTTCCGTGTGGCCTTTCTGGCGGCCGAAGCCTTTGACTTCGGTGACGGTAATGCCTTGCACATTGATAGCCGACAAAGCTTCGCGTACTTCGTCCAGTTTGAACGGTTTAATGATTGCGGTAATCATTTTCATGGCAGTCTCGCTTAAAAGGTTTTGGACACGGTCAGCACGAGACCGGATTTCGCCAGATTCTTGCCATTCGGTGCCAGCGACGTGATGTTGGCTTTGACGGCCGCCAGGGAAACGGTCGCCATGCCGAAGTCCTTGGTCACGCCGATCTTGTAATCGTTATAGCTGAGGGCATCGTTGTGCTCGACTTTCTGGCGCCCCACATGCAGGTTCAGCATGTAGCCATCATGCACCTCGACGTTGGCGCCCACGTCGAGGTAGCCGCTGTTCTTGCTGTCGGCGACACCGAACAGATTCGTGGTCGAATGCGAGTATTTGATATACATCGGGCCGTAGCCCAGTTGGCCGTACAGCTCGAAGGTGTTCGCATTCGTGCTCAAGCCATTCGATGGATAGAAGTAATACAGGCCGCCCACGTCATAGGTGAAATCCTTGCTGATCTCGCCCCGCTTGCCGGCATAGATATCCCATTCCAGGTTCGTATCGCCGCCGCCGTCCTTGATCCATTTGATGCTCGACAGCCAGGTGCCCACGTACAGGCCCGTCGGGTTATGGGTATAGTCGGCACCGCCGCTGATGGCCGGGTTCAGGCGGCTTTGCGAGATGCCGCGGTAACGGTAGTCGCTCGTCAGCGCCACGTTGTAGCTCACCACGTTATCAGGAACGGCTTCGGCCGCAGCAGGCGCCGCCACTGCATCCTGGGCCATGGCGCTACCGCTCAGGGCGGTCATGGCCAACATCAATGCGGCTGCTAAAGTCATGTTCTTGGACAGATTCTTCATGGCGATTCCCTTTTATTGAACTTTTAAAGCGGTTGAGGTTTAAAATCTTGGCTGGAGATCACAAAGCGTTCATACCTTCTTTAGCAGAATACGTGCCAGCTATATTGCCACCTTGATAGGTGCATTTCCGTCCATACATACCCTGCAAGCCGCTGGGCATGCGGGAATACGCTGCTGGAGCGTTGTGGATTTGCCTATTTTCGCACCAGATTAACACTGCTGTGCACCGCAATGGTGCGATGCACATGCCGCACCATAAAAGGACTGACCATGGACATGAATACCTTCTTTAACGACTTGCAAGGCAAGATCCACCAAGCCATCGAGAACTCGCCGGCCAAGGATATCGAGAAAAACGTGAAATCGATGATGACCCAGGGTTTCGCCCGCCTGGACCTCGTCACGCGCGAAGAATTCGATATCCAGGCACAAGTGCTGGCCAAGACCCGCGCCAAGCTCGATGCACTGGAATTGCGCCTGATCGAACTGGAAACACGCCTGAACGACCCGAAGGCTTAATGCAGGGCAGGCAAGGCACCGCAATCGGCAGCCTTGCTGGCACACATCAAGCTTCAGACTGTTGCAAGGGCTAGACTGATACTGCCCGCGTTCGCGGTGCAGGGGGTCTGATGAGTCTGGCAGTCCTGAAAAGCCGCGCCCTGGCCGGCATGGAGGCGCCCGAGGTGAATGTCGAAGTCCACCTCGCCAATGGCTTGCCTTCTTTTACCATCGTCGGCCTGCCCGATACGGAAGTGAAAGAATCGCGCGACCGCGTGCGGGCCGCGCTGCAAAACTGCGGCTTCGAGATGCCGGCGCGGCGCATTACGGCCAATCTGGCGCCGGCAGACTTGCCCAAGGAATCGGGCCGCTTCGACCTGCCCATCGCGCTGGGCATCCTGGCCGCCTCCGGCCAGTTGCCGGGCGACCAATTACACCACTACGAATTTGCCGGCGAATTGTCGTTGTCGGGCCAGTTGCGCCCGATTCGGGGCGCCCTGGCCATGACCTTTGCCATGCAACGCGGCAAGAGCGGCGTACCGCGCGCCTTCATCCTGCCGCAGGCGAACGCGGACGAGGCGGCGCTGGTCAGCGATGCCTGCATCTATCCCGCCCACAGCCTGCTCGAGGTCTGCGCGCACTTTGCCGCGCATGCCAGCCAGACAGCCCTGCAGCGCCACCAGCCCATGCTGACTGTCCCCGCTTTCCCGTATCCCGACTTTGCCGACGTACAAGGGCAGCAACAGGCGCGGCGGGCGCTGGAGGTGGCGGCAGCGGGCGGCCACAACGTCCTGATGGTGGGGCCGCCGGGCGCAGGCAAAACCATGCTGGCCAGCCGTTTTCCTGGCGTATTGCCACCCATGAGCGACGAAGAGGCGCTGGAATCGGCTGCCGTGCATTCCCTGGGCGGCCACTTCAAGGTGGAACAGTGGAAGCGGCGGCCCTACCGCGCCCCGCACCAGACGGCATCGGGCGTGGCACTGGTGGGTGGAGGCAACGTGCCGCGGCCTGGCGAAATCTCGCTGGCCCACTGTGGCGTGCTGTTTCTCGACGAAATCGCCGAATTCCAGCGCCGGGTGCTCGATGTGCTGCGCCAGCCCATGGAATCGGGCGTCATCAGCATTTCGCGCGCGGCCCGCCAGGCCGAGTTTCCTGCCCGCTTTCAGTTGATCGCTGCCATGAATCCCTGCCCGTGCGGCTATCTGGGCCACGCGTCCGGCCGTTGCCGCTGCACGCCGGACGCCGTGCTCCGTTATCACAATCGCCTGTCCGGCCCGCTACTCGACCGTATCGACCTGCAGATTGAAGTGGCCGCCATGCCGCCGGCGGCGCTGGGCCGCCATGCCGGTGCCGGAGAATCCACGCAGCGGATCGCCACACGGGTGGCGGCAGCCTATGCCTTGCAACTGGCACGTCAGGGTAAATCGAACCAGAGGCTGAGCAACACGGAAATCGAACAGCATTGTCGCCTGGAGCCACATGGCGAACAGTTGCTGCATGGCGCCATGACGCGCCTGCACTGGTCGGCGCGCACCTATCACCGGGTACTGCGCGTGGCGCGCAGCATCGCGGACCTGGCGGGCAGCCCTGCCATCACACAGCCGCATATTGCCGAAGCGATCCAGTACCGCCGCGTGCTGCGTGAAATATAAGGCTGCCAGTGAACGCCACACGTGCGCGATTGCGCGCGATTGGCGGCGCTGCTACCATCTGCTGATGAAAAAAACATCACTTGCCCTCTTGCTGACGACGCTCGCGGCCGCCAGCATCCTGTCCGCCTGCAGTCCGAAATTCGACTGGCGCGACTATCGCAGCCCTGACGCCCAGTTCACGGCCCTGTTTCCAGGCAAGCCGGCCGTGCTGACGCGCGAAATCGATCTCGATGGCAAGAAAGTCAGCCTGACCATGACGGCCAGCGAGGTCGATGGCGCTACCTTCGCCATCGGCAGTGCCATACTCGACAGCACGGAGCAGGCGCAAGCGGCCCTGCCCGCCATGAAGACGGCGCTGCTGAAAAATATCAATGGCGTCGTGCGCAGCGAAAAGCTGGCCTCGGCTGCCACCAGCACGGCAGCCGGCAGCCATCAACGCAGCTCGCTGAGCGTCGAGGCGACGGGGACGCAGCAAGGCAAGCCTGTCCTGCTGGTCGGCCGTTTTGTGGCGCAGGACAAACGCATCTTCCAGATCATCATTCTCGGTGAAGAAAACAAACTGTCGCGTGAAACCATCGACACCTTCATGGACTCGGTGAAACTGGATTGAGACTTAACGATCGCTTAAATAGCTGTTTTCACGGTGAGCCAGCCCTTGTAAATACGTGCGTTGTCCAACAGATGACTCTATCCGGCTTGCAATTGTGCAATCCGGGCAATCGGACGGCCTGTGCGACATTTCAAGTCGTGATATTGTTTCGACACTAACAACAAGTTTCAGAAAGCGCTTATGTTGATCTCATTCAAATCCAAATCCTCCCCAGAAGTGCTGATGTACCAGGAACATGCCCAGCGTATTCTCGACATCCTGCACAAGAACCCCACGCGCGGCGTCATCACGCCAGCGGAAGCGGGCGATGCCCTGGCCCTGCTGGAAAAAGAAGTCGCGGAAAGCAAGTTACATCCGGAAAATGACATTGAACACGATGCGCATACGCCGGAAACCCTGGAAGATGGTGAAACGGGTGCCCATGCGCGCGCGCAAAAAGTGCATTTTTCGCAGCGCGCCTATCCTCTGATGGAGATGCTGCGCTCGGCCAAGGCGGAAGGCGAAAGCATCACCTGGGGCATCTAGTCCGATGAATGCCACAGACGAAAAAAAACCCCGCTGATGCGGGGTTTTTTTATATAACAAGCCTGACGATAACCTACTTTCACACTGGTTGCAGCACTATCATCGGCGCAAAGTTGTTTCACGGTCCTGT